>JBJSYW010000362.1:0-6212 GCA_046089985.1 Chloroflexota bacterium | reverse complement strand
GGCTCGCCGATTGTCTATTAGGGCGAGGAGATCGGCATGGGCGATAACATCTTGCTCTTCGACCGCAACTGCGTGCGCACCCCGATGCAGTGGAACAACAGCCTGAACGGCGGTTTCTCAGACGCCGACCCGGCCCGCCTGTATAACCCGGTGATTGAAGGCTGTGCGGGGGTGGAGACGGTCAACGTGGCTTCCCAACTGGCCGATCCCGACTCGCTGCTGCGCACGCTGGCCTGGATGATCAAGATGCGCAAGACGCACCGCGCTTTCGGGCGCGGCAGCTTCGCCTGGGCGGAGGTCGAAAACCGGGCCATTGCCGCCTACTGGCGCATGTTGGACGGCGAATGCCTGCTGATCCTGAATAACCTGTCTGCCACAGCCCAGGTGGCCGAAGTGCGCCTGGCTGACGATCAGCCGCGCGCCTACATTGGCCTGCTGAGCGGCAAAAAGGTCAACGCCGAGAATGGGGTGCTGAACGTGGCGCTTGAGCCATACCAGTTCCTCTGGCTGCAGGGATAAATCGCCGATCTTGCAAAAATTCCTGCTTGACATTCGATTCGGAGGGTGCTATACTCTTTCTTGAAAGAGCTTTCAGTAAAGCACTTTCAACTGGCGCTGCAGGAGTTCGCGAGACGGCAAAAAAATGCGAAAACCACGAGAAACCTCACCCACAATTTACGATGTGGCCTCCCGAGCCGGGTTGAGTATTTCTACGGTTTCGCGGGTATTGAACGCACCAGAACAGGTCAATAAAGGCACCCGGATCAAGGTGCTGACTGCCATCGACGAACTGGGGTACGTGCCCAAGGCCGAAGCTCGCGCCCGCGCCATGCGTGGCACCAACCGCATTGGTGTGCTGACCCCGTTCTTCACCGCCCCCTCGTTCGTCCAGCGCCTGCGCGGCATCGACGCCGCGCTGGCGCCTTCCAAATATGAACTGATCATCTACACGGTCGACTCGCTCGACCGCCTGAAGGGCTACCTGGCTACCCTGCCGCTGATGGGCAGCTTGGATGGGCTGATCGTCATGTCGCTGCCGGTGGACGAGAAGGACGCCGAGCGCATCCGGAATGCCGGTCTCGAGACGGTAGCAATCGAGTACAATATACCTGACTTTAGCAGCGTCGAGATCGATGATTTTCAGGGTGGGCAGATGGCGGCGCAGTACCTGCTGAATAAGGGGCACCGGCGAATTGCATTCGTTGGCGATATCAACCCTCCGGACTATGCCATCCGCCCGGTGATCTTTCGCTACCAGGGATTTCAGGCCGCGCTGATGGATGCTGGGGTCAACTTACCCGAAAACTATGTGATTTCCTCGTGGTACGACCAGGCGCATTCGCGCCCTGCCGCACGGCGCCTGCTGTCGCTGCCCGAACCGCCCACGGCGATCTTCGCCGCCGCCGATATCCAGGCGATTGCGGTGATGAAGGTCGCCCGCGATATGGGCGTCAAGATCCCCTATGACCTGGCGGTGTTGGGTTTCGACGACCTGGATATGGCCGAGTACGTGGGCCTATCCACCATCCGCCAGCCGCTGGACGATTCGGGGCGTATCGCCGCCGAGCTGCTGCTCAACCGGCTTGCCGACCCGCATCGCCATCCCCAACACGTGAACCTGCCGCTCACGCTGATCGAGCGTGAAAGCACCTGAGCTCTAAAGGAGGTGAATCCGCAGCGTACTTTCGTTCCCACAGCTGATCCGTTTTCTAGTCGCTTTTCTATCAGCAACCAAATGAAGAGGAAGGAGTAGAGAAGATGCAAAAGAAGATGTTATGGACGCTGATGTCCCTGGTTGTGGCGCTGTCGATGGTCCTGGCCGCTTGCGCCAGCCCGGCCACCCCGGCTGCCCCGGCTGCCACCGAAGCCCCGGCTCAGCCGGCGGCCCCTGCCGGCATGCCGCAGATGGACTTTAGCAAGGTCGGCCAGGAACTGGCCGACGCGATGACCGGCGCCTACAAGGGCAAGGTCGTCTCCATGGCCGGCCCCTTCACCGACAACGATGAAGTGGTCTTCAACGAGTCGATCAAGCGCTTTGAAACCGCGACCGGCATCGACATCCAGTACGAAGGCTCGAAGGAATTCGAGGCCTCCATCACCATCCGTGTCGAAGGCGGCAGCGCCCCCGACATCGTGGACTTCCCGCAGCCCGGCCTGCTGAACAAGTTCGTTCAGACCGGCAAGGCCCTGGAAGTGACCAAGATCATCAAGCCCGAGTGGCTGGCTGAGAACTACAAGCAGTCCTGGCTGGATATGGCCACCTTCAACGCCCCCGGCGGCAAGGGCCAGTACGGCATCTGGGCCCGCACCAACGGCAAGAGCCTGGTCTGGTACCCGAAGAAGGACTTCGATGCGGCCGGCTATAAGGTGCCCGAGAGCTGGGATGACCTGCTCAAGCTGACCGACCAGATCGCCGCCGACGGCGACACCCCCTGGTGCATCGGCATCGAGTCCGGCGCGGCCACCGGCTGGGCCATGACCGACTGGATCGAAGACGCCATGCTGCGCACCACCACCCCCGAGAACTACGACAAGTGGGTCTCCGGTGAACTGAAGTTCGACTCCCCCGAGGTCCGCAAGGCCATCGACCTGGTGACGAACATCTGGTTCAACGACAAGTACGTCTACGGCGGTCGCGCCTCCATCCCCACCACCTTCTTTGGTGACGCCCCGAAGCCGATGTTCGAGAAGCCCCCGAAGTGCTGGATGCACCGCCAGGGTAACTTCATCACCACCTTCTTCCCCGAAGGTCTGCAGGCAGGCGTCGATTACGACTTCTTCTACCTGCCCGCGGTCGACCCGGCGGCGGGCAAGCCCGTCCTGGTGGCCGGCGACATCTACGCCATGTTCAATGACCGCCCCGAAGTGCGCGCAGTCTTCCAGTACTTCTCGATGGGTGACTCGCTCAAGGACTGGATCGCTGCCGGTGGCGCCATCGCACCGTACAACGACGCTCCGCTGGAATGGTACAGCAACGAAGTCAACCGCAAGATCGCTGAGATGATCGCCAACGCTTCGGTCCTGCGCTTCGACGCCTCTGACATCATGCCCGCCGCAGTCGGCACCGGCTCCTTCTGGAAGGAAATGACCGCCCTGGTCAGCGGTTCCGAGGATCTGGACACCGTGCTGAAGAATATCGACGCTTCTTTCACCAAGTAAGCGCCCGGTTCGCAGCACAGCCGCTCAACCGGCTGTGAACTAACCAGTACATGGAGCAGGACGATTAATCAGGGGTAAAATAGTATTGATCGTCCTGCTCTTTTATCCAGACCGGTTCTTTGATAACCCTGGCCCCCGTTCATTTCTGGCATTATCTTTTTTGATTATCGGCCCGTGTCACGTTCAAAATAAATAAGGAGGTTACGATGCAGAAAACCGCTGAAGTGAGGCCCCAACCCGGGGTGCTCGGCTGGCTGGCGACCAACCTGGGACGCATCTTAATTTCGCTTTTCGTCCCGCTGGTCACTTTCCTGGGCTTGTGGCAGGGGTTTGTCTTCCTGCGCGAAACCGATGCCCCGCAGTGGGTGCAGGTGGTCGTGGCGATCATCTGGGGCGTTGGCGGCGTGATGGCGCTGTATCTGGTATCGAACTGGCTGGTGGAACAGCTGCCCGATTACTGGACCCACCGCCTGCAGCCGTTCATCTTCGTTGGCCCGGCAGTCGCCATCCTCTCCTGGTACCTCACCATCCCGACCCTGCGCACGCTGCTGCTCAGCTTCCAGGATGCCAACAGCTTTGAGTGGGCCGGCCTGGAGAACTACATCTATGCCTTCACCACCGTCCAGATGCTGGAAGCCTTCCGCAACAACCTGCTGTGGATGATCCTGGGCACCTTCTTCTCCGTCAGCATGGGCCTGTTGATCGCCGTGCTGGCCGACCGCAGCCGCTTCGAGAACGCTTATAAGGCGATCATCTTCATGCCGATGGCGATCTCCTTCGTCGGCGCGGGTGTGATCTGGAAGTTCATCTACACCTATAAAGGCACCGGCTCAGGCATCTCCGAGATCGGTCTGCTGAACGCCATCGTGCTCGGCCTGGGCGGGCAGTCGCAGCCCTGGCTGCAGATGCCCCCCTGGAACAACCTGTTCCTGATCATCATCATGATCTGGCTGCAGACCGGGTATGCGATGGTGATCATCTCCTCGGCTATCAAAGGGGTGCCGTCCGAACTGCTCGAAGCGGCCCGGGTTGACGGCGCCAGCGAGGTGCGCGCTTTCTTCAACATTACCGTGCCCTACATTCGCGGCACACTGATCACCGTCACCACCACGATCATCATCTTCAGTCTGAAGTTGTTCGATATCGTGCGTGTGATGACCGGCGGCAATTACTCCACCAACGTTATCGCTAACGAGTTCTACCTGCAGCGTTTCACCTATGGCCACACCGGGCGCGCCTCCGCCATCGCCATCATCCTGCTGGTGGCGGTGATCCCGGTGATGCTCTACAACCTGCGCCAGTTCCGCGAAACGAGGGCCTTCTAAATGGCTGCGACAACTGCTTCCAAAAAACCTGCCAGCTTCCATCGCCAGCGCCTGTTTTCCAGCCTGGTGGTCAACGGGATCCTGATCCTGGTCTGCCTGATCTGGCTGATCCCTGCGCTGGGCGTGTTCATCACCTCCTTCCGCCCCTCGCAGGACATCTTCTCCAGCGGCTGGTGGACCGTCTTCCCGCACAAGGGCGTGGAGAAGATCTCTGAGATCACCCTGCCCGCCGACGCCAATGTTGACGGCGAGTTCCA
Organism: Chloroflexota bacterium; assembly: GCA_046089985.1. Taxonomy (GTDB): domain Bacteria; phylum Chloroflexota; class Anaerolineae; order Anaerolineales; family UBA4823; genus RBG-16-57-11. Next base: position 1,471 of record JBJSYW010000362.1, on the reverse strand, counting down.
AATCGAGGGCATCACCACCACCTTCGACGAGCTGCGCGAAGGCGTCACCCTGCCCGACGGTCGCAAGCTGCAGTGGTATGGCAACAAGCGCACCCGCCTGGTAGAGGTGTATGGCCCGAAGTGGAAGGGCTTCGATGTCAACCTGACCCTGGAGAACTACCAAAACGTGCTCTCGGGCAAGAAGATCACCTTCAAAGACGCCGAGGGCAAGGAGATCGTCCGCCAGGGCAATAACCTGGGCGGGGCCTTCCTGAACTCGCTGGCTGTCACCATCCCCTCCACGATCATCCCGATCCTGATCGCGGCTTTTGCCGCGTATGGCTTTGCCTGGTTGAATTTCCCCGGGCGCAAACCGCTGTTCATCATGGTCGTAGCGCTGCTGGTGGTGCCGCTGCAGATCGCCCTGGTGCCAATCCTGCAGGACTATACCAAGCTGAATCTGAACGGCACCTTCCTGGCGATCTGGCTGGCGCATACCGGGTTTGGCCTGCCGCTGGCGATCTACCTGCTGTTCAACTACATCAGCCAGCTGCCGCGCGACATCCTCGAATCGGCCTTTATCGACGGCGCTTCGAACTTCACCATCTTCACCCAGCTGATCCTGCCGCTGTCGGTGCCTGCGCTGGCCTCGTTCGCCATCTTCCAGTTCCTGTGGGTTTGGAACGACTACCTGGTGGCCCTGGTCTTCCTGGGCGACAAAAACCAGGTGGTCACCAGCGCCCTGGCAGCCATCGTGGGTGAGAAGGGCCAGGACTGGCACCTGCTGACCGCTGGAGCCTTCATCAGCATGGTGCTGCCGCTGGCGGTGTTCTTCGCCCTGCAGCGCTATTTCGTGCGCGGCATGATGGCCGGCTCGGTGAAAGGCTAGGCCGCCGGGTATGCGCCAGTTCCCGCAAGATTTTACCTGGGGTGTGGCAGCCTCCGCCTACCAGATCGAAGGCGCCTGGAACGAAGACGGCAAAGGCGAGAGCATCTGGGATCGCTTCTCGCACAGCCCGTACCGCATCCGCAACGGCGATACCGGCGACGTGGCCTGCGACCACTACCACCGTATGCCCGCCGACGTGGCGTTGATGGCCGAGTTGGGTCTGAAAGCCTACCGCTTCTCAATCTCCTGGACCCGCCTGCTGCCCGAGGGCCGCGGCCGGGTCAACCCACGCGGCCTGGATTTCTATGACCGCCTGGTGGATGAACTGCTCAAAGCCGGCATCGCCCCGGTCGCCAGCCTGTACCACTGGGATCTGCCGCAGGCGCTGCAGGACCAGGGCGGCTGGGGCAGCCGCGACGCAGCCGGCTGGTTCGCCGAGTATGCCGATACCGCCTTCCGCAAGCTGGCGGACCGCGTGGCGCTGTGGGCCACATTCAACGAGCCGTGGGTGTCGGCCTTTATCGGCCATCAGATGGGGATCATGGCCCCCGGCCTGGCCGACACCAGCCTGGCTTACCAGGTGGCGCACCACGAACTGCTGGC
>JBJSYW010000361.1:0-7311 GCA_046089985.1 Chloroflexota bacterium | reverse complement strand
ACCTTCTGCTGGTTGCCGCCCGAGAGCGACCTGAACGGCGCGTCGCCCGAGCCCATCTGCACGTCAAAGCGCTGCTGCACCTCGGCGCTGAAGCGCTGCGCCTGGGCGTAATCCAGCACCCGCCCGGCCCAGCGCGTGAAGCGCGGCCGCAGGCGGTGGTGGGTCATGATGGCGTTTTCGGTGATGCGCGCCTGCACGCTGGCGCCCATGTTGGCCCGGTCTTGCGAGACAAACGCCACCCGCCGGCGCTTATCCAGGATCGGCAGGTGGGTAATCTCCTGCCCGCCGGCCCAGATGCTGCCGCCGGTGGGCTCCACCAACCCCATCACCGCCTGCACCAACTCCAGCTGACCGTTGCCCTCCACCCCTGCCAGGCCGACGATCTCACCGGCGCGCACCTGCAGGTTGATCTCTTGCAGCCGCAGGCGCCCATCCGGGTGGCGGAAGCTGACTCCGCGCATCTCGAACAGCGTCTCGCCGGGCGGCTGCGGCTGGCGGATGGCTTCAAAGATCACCTCCCGCCCGACCATCATCTGCGACAGCCCGGCCTTGGTGGCCTGCCCGGCTTCGATGGTAGCCACCTTGCGCCCCTTGCGCAGCACGGTGATGCGGTCCGACAGCTCCAGCACTTCATCCAGGTGGTGCGAGATGAACAGCACCGTGTGGCCATTATCGCGCAGCCGGCGCAGTTCGTCGAACAGCTGCGGGATCTCCTGCGGGGTCAATACCGAGGTTGGCTCATCCAGGATCAGCACGCGCACGCTGCGGAAGAGCAGCTTCAGGATCTCGACCTTCTGGCGGGCCGCCACCGAGATGTCTTCCACCTTGGCGTCGGGGTCGAGGTTGAAGTGGAACTCATCGATCCTGGCCTGCACCTGCCGGCGGGCGGCGCGCCGGTCCAGCCGCCCCAGCCGGTCCACCGGCTCAACCCCCAGCACCACGTTTTCCCAAACGGTGTACTGGGGGATGAGCAGGATCTCCTGGTGCACCATACCGATCCCGGCCCGGATCGCTTCCCCGGGGTCGCTGAACCGCACCGGGCGGCCGTTGAAGGTGATCTGGCCGGCGTCGGCCGGCAGCATGCCATACAGCACCTTCATCAGCGTGGACTTTCCCGCCCCGTTTTCGCCCACCAGGGCGTGGATCTCGCCCTGGCGGAACTCGACGCTCACATCATCCAGCGCCACCAGCGCCGGCGGGAAGATCTTAACGATATGCTGCAGCGCAATCATCGTGTGTTACGGGACGTAGATCTCAACCTTCAGTTTGCCATCGATGATCTGCTGGCGCACTTCATTGACCTTGTCGACGATGGCCTGCGGCAGCACGCCGCCGTTGCCATCGAACACCACGTCCACGCCCTTGCTCGCCAGGCCGTAGTTCAGCACCTGCCCGGCCTTATAGCTGCCGTCTTTGATGGTGGCGAAGATATTGGTGATCGCCATGCCGATGTCCTTGATATCGGACGCCACTACGTGCCCGGGGACGATGGTATTCTGGTTGGTATCGACGCCGATCGAGTACAGGCCGCGCTCGCCGGAAGCCTGCAGCACGCCGGTGCCGGCCGCCGCAGCCACCTGGAAGACGATATCGGCGCCCATATCGTACAGCTGCAGGGTGGCCTGCTTGCCCTTGGCGGTGTCTTCCCAATCGCCCAGGTACTTGCGCTCGGTGACGATTTCGGGGTCGATGCTCTTGGCGCCGTTCTCGTAGGCGAAGATGAAGGCATCCACCACCGGGTCCTGGTCACCGCCCACCGCGCCGATGATCTTCTGATCGTTGACGTTGGAGATGCTCGTGTCGGTGGTCAGCATGCCGGCCACAATGCCCGCCAGGTAGGCCGATTCTTCTTCGATGAAGTCGACCGAGGTGATGGTGTTCTTGTCGTTTTTGACCACCGTATCCAGGTTGACAAAGGTCTTCTGCGGGTATTTATCGGCGTACTCTTTCACCAGGTCTTCGAAGCCATAGGAAATGACGAAGATCACATCGGCGTAGCCCACCGCAGCTTCCAGCGACGGCTCGTACTGGGCCGAGTCAAAGCCGCACTCGATGGTGCGGGTCTCCACCCCGTACTTCTCCTTCAACTGGTCCATGCCCTTCTGACCCGAATCGTAGAAGGCGTTATCGCCCAGCGACCCGTTGATCAGGTAGACGACTTTCTGCGCAGCCGGCGCGGCCGGCTTTTGGGCGCAGCCGGCCAGCGCAGTGGCCATGATGGTGAAGACAGCCAGCAAGGTGACGAGTTTTTTCATGGTTTTCTCCTTCTCAAGTGGTTGGGTTTGGGCGGCCCAGGCCGCGCACTAATTGTATCCTGTTCCCGGGCTTCTTGCAGGAAAGGATCAGGTTATATTCCCAGCACACAACCGCTTGCGTGAGACGGAGCACCGGCGCTCGATTAACCGCTGCGCCCCATCCACGACAGGTCGTTCAATTCGCCAAAATGCTCGCAAAACATCCGGTAATACAGCAGTTCCTCCTTGCTTTTCAGCAGCCAACCGTTCGGCAGCTGCCGCTGGATGGCAAAATCGGCGTCGCTGACAGCTGCTTCGGCTTCATCCGCCAGCAGGTCGCCCACCCCAGACCCTTCCCAGAACTTAGCCTTGGGGCGCTGCAAGATCGCCTCCGGCAGCCAGCCCGCCGCTGCCCGGCGCAGGATCCACTTCTCCACCCCTCGGTGCAGTTTGTATCGCGCCGGGATGCGCAGTGCAAAGTCAACCACCAACGGGTCCAGAAAGGCGACCAGGGCCTGCAGACCATGCGCGGCGGCGCAGCGGTCCACGCGCTGCAGGGCAGTGTTGTGCAAACGGCCGGTCAGATTGAGCAGTTCATCTTCCAACTCGGCCGGGTCCAACGCCTTCAAGTAGGCGTAACCGGCGAACAGTTCATCGGCCCCTTCTCCCGAGAGCACCGCCGGAACATACTCGGCCGCCATACCAGCCACCAAATAGTTCATAATGCTAGATCGCACCAGCCAGGCGTCAAATGACTCCAGGTGATAGATGACTACGGGCAGCGCTTGCAGCAGTTCTGCTGGGGTTACGATTCGTTCGTGGTGCCGCGCGCCAATCGTTTCGGCTGCCGATCGGGCATAGATCACATCCGGCGAGCCAGCCAGGCCGGCTGTGAAGGTGTGGAATAGGCCGCCCTGCCGGCTGCCCAATGCAGCCAGCACGCTCGAGTCCAGCCCGCCCGACAGCCAGGCCCCCACTTCGCCAGGCCGGACGCGCGCCGCCACCGCCTGCTCCAGCCTGCGGCGCAGTTCATCCGCCAGCGCTTGCGGGTCTTCATCCGCAGCGGGCAGTTTTTCCAGCCGCGCGTAGACCTGCAGCTGCTGTCCATCGAAGATGTGCCCGGGCGGTAGTTCGTGGACCTCCCGGGCGACTTCCAGCAGCCCCTTGACTTCGGAGGCGAAACACACTGCCCCCTGGAGGGTGCGTCCATAGTACAGCGGGACCACGCCCAACGGATCTCGCTTAAGCGTCACACCATGCCCGGCGATCGCAACGGCAAAATGGCCGTGCCCGGGGGTATCCCAGGCAGCCCCGTCCCGCTCCAGGTGGCCTGGGGTCACCGGATCGCGCGACCCCCAAACCATTCCTAACGTCGCCATGTCGCCCTCAAACACCGCGCGCTGCGCGCCGCGATGGCCCATACGCTGCAGCATCCGCTGCACCTGCGCCCCCTGCCCTGCCAGTGCAATCCCTGCAATACCCGCCATAGCCTGCTCCTTGCGCCGTTATCCGGCTGCGCCCCGGTCAATCGACAATAACGCCTTCCTGCACGTAGCGCGTCAGTTCGCTGACGCTCAGATGACCGACGCCCAGCTTGTCCAGCGTACGGCCGCGCCGCCAGTAATCGGTGCGGTGGATCAAGCACGCCAGGCGGATCAGGGCATCCATACCATGCACCGAAACTCCATAGCGCTGCCCCAGCGAGGCGATCGGCACCAGGCTCATCGGGATCTCTTCAAAGATGTAGCGGTGGTTCAACGTGCTGGGCGCCTTGATCCCATAATAGCCCGGTTGGTTGTGGATCGCTTCGTCCAGGTCGTCGCCGGTGGTGTTATAGGCCATCTGCAGCCATTCCATCGCCGTGCGCGCCCGGATGCCCAGCGCCGAAGCCACCGTCACGCGCTCGCGGTCCAACACCTCCAGCACGCGTGCGGTAGAGGCGGTCACCCCATCAATATAGAATTGGAAATCGCCGTGGGTCGCCTCGATCCAGCCGGCATTCAAGATGGTCAACCCGGGGTGAAAGATGGCGCCCATATTGTTCAGCCCGGTGTGCAGCACGTTGATCCCGTCGATGAACTGCGGGTAAGCCGGGCGGATGGCTTCCAACACACACGGCGTATCTAAAGCCGGCAGCGCGGCCAGCGGCACCGCCTCCTTAATGCGGAAGATGCGCGCCTGGGCCGGGCCATCTGAGCGCGAGGCGTAGATAAACGTTTCCGCCTCGGCCACCACCACCTGGGCGGGGCAGCCTTCGTCGCGCAGCGCCTTGCGGAACTCGATTGCCCCACAGGTGCGCCCGGGGTGCAGGATGACGATCTGCCCGTGCTGCAGGTGCGGGGCCATGCGCCGGGCGATCTCAGCATGCGCCGAGGACGGCAGCACCACCATCACCACCTGGGCGTCTGCCAGTGCAATCTGCATGTCGGAGGTCACGCGTTCCAGCTGCGCAAAGCCATGCGGGCCGCCCGGCGCGCTTTCCAGATCCAACCCGCCGCGTTTATAGATCGCCTCGATGTGGTCAAAAGTGCGGTTGTACAGTACCACCTTGCAGCCCATCAGGGCCAGGTGGGCAGCCATGGCTTTTCCGCCGTGGCCGGCCCCGATAACGGTATAACGGTCCAGGGTAAACATTTCAGCTCCTCTCTTCACATCTTCAGGCGTTGGATCTCACGCAGCGGCTTGCCGCGCTCGTCGACGGCCAGGCAGGCGCCATCGATGACTTGCGTCCGCACCCGGCCGGGAGCGTACGGGTTGTTGATCAGCTGTGGCGCGTCCAGAATGCCGGTCTGCACCGCTCGGGCCAGCGTACCGGGGTCGGTCCAGGGGTCAGCCACCTGCGGCCCAGCCAGACGCAGGATGGCTTTCAACGTCAGGCGCGCTTCGCGCGCTAGCTGGCGCCGGCGGCGCGCCACTTCCGGCGCAGCGGTCATATCCGGCTGGCCGCGCAGCGCGTTCTCGATCGCCCGCCGGGCCAGCCCGCAGGCTTCGATGACATCATCGGCCGCAGCGGCGTGCTCGGCCTCGGTATGCCCGACCACGTGCACGATGTGCGGCCGCAGCGCCATCTGCACATACACCCCGGCTGCCAGGTGAGCGCGCGCCGCCGTGCCGTCCAGCGGATACGACAGCAGCCCGCTGCGCACCTGGCGCCAGATGCGAAAGTGCGCCGACGCCAGCGGCTCCACCAGGTCCAGCACAGCCAGCATCTTGGCCAGGTCCATCGCATCCGAGTGCGCGGGCGGGCTGTTAAACATAAACTGGGCGATGTAGTCTTGCACCCCAAACGCCCGGGCGTTATAGGCCGCCAGGAATGCCGCCGCCACAAAAACCACATCCGGCGCATCGCGCATGCCCCAATGGTGCGGTTCATTCAATTCCACCGGGATCGCGCGCTGCCCATACCACTGCATCAGCTGTTGGTGTTCGGCGATCGACCCAGCCAGGTCCCACGGGCCGCGCCCATCCATCCGGTTAAACCAGAACAGCGGCACCGCCGCCCAGGCGATGTGGATCGTTTCCAGGTACATCTCGGCCAGGCGGACGAAATCGTCGGTGCCCGAGTAGGTGCGCAGCAGCGGATAGTTCCCGGCCCGGCTGGCGGCATACAGCATGCGGTAGTCGTCTGCAGAGCGAACCGGCACGCCCCCGGCCCCGGTGCGGCGCGGATCCTGCCGCTCGGGGTGAAAGAAGTTGGCCTGGGCGTCCTGATCGATACCCAGCGAAATCACGTCCAGCGCTCCAGCACGGGCGATCTTCTCGATCCCGGCCCGGGTGGCCTCCAGCGTGGGCTGCCCAAAGTGATGGCGCAGCAGTGGGAACGGCGCTTTCCAACGGATGCGCTCAATCGCCGTTTGGGGGAAATCGCGCGCCTCCCGTTGGCCGGGCGGCATACCCTTTAGATAGGCCAGCACCACCTCCGCCGGTTCGCTCCCATCAAATATCTGCTCAAAGAAACCCAACCGGCGCGCGCGTTCGGCCACCGGCGGGGTACCTGCGAAGGCGAAGCGCACCCCCTGGCTGCGCAGCTCATCGGCTGCTTCGGCGAACTCACCCAGCAGGCGCTCGCCGGTCTCCGGCGTCAACCGGTAGGAGACCCCCACCAGATCGGCCTGTTCCTGGCGGGCCGCCTGCAGCACCTGCTCAATCGAAGCCGCCGGGCCGAGGAAGACCGTTCGCCAGCCGGCGGCCTGCGCCAGGCGCAGGAAATTGGTCACGCCGGCTACATGCACGCATTCGCCCAATGCCGCCGCAACAACAGTGTTCAATTGTGCCTCCTTATGAAATCAAAAAACGGCAGTCGAGCAATGCCCACGGCTGCCGTCCATCAGGAGACGCAGAATGCTGTTTACTGCCGGTGAAAAGCGGCGCGCTGCAGCAGCCCGGGCTTAAAGACGCCCCGGCGCCCGGCGGGCACTGTTCCAGTGGTCTCAGCTGCCGGCAGGGGGAGGAACACGGCTGCCAGGGCAGCCGGGCCGATTCCACGCCTGTCGTGCGGCGCGCCGGACACAGGTCCGTCAACGATCCACAACCGGGGATGCGGGGGATCAGGCAGCCAGCGCATTCGCTTGGCGACCTGGCTGTCCGGTTTGTTGGTTAGATCTCCACGAATCATACAGGTATCTCTGAGCGGTCTAGAAGACCTTCTAAAACGTTTTAAAATTTTACTCGATGGTTCGGAAATGTGCAAGCGATTGCCCGGGCAGTGGGATGCAGGGAGGATCAGGGGGCGCGCCGGATCGGGCCGGCGCACGCCCTGATCGGTTCCAGTTTTACACCGCAGCCAGCGCGGGCTCCGCCTGCACAGCCGGCAGGATCAGACCGTGCTCTTCCAGGTGCTGCAGAATTTTGAGCGCGTTCTCCAGCGGGGTGCAGCTGACCGTGTCGAGCACGATCTCGGGATTGACCGGCTCTTCGTACGGTTCGTCCACACCGGTGAAGCCGGTGATCTGGCCGCGGCGCGCCCGGGCGTACATGCCCTTGACGTCGCGCTGCTCGCAGACTTCGATCGGGGTGTTGACGAAGGTCTCGAGGAAGTTCTCGCCGACCATCTTGCGCACTTCGTTGCGGGTAGCGC
>JBJSYW010000360.1:0-7180 GCA_046089985.1 Chloroflexota bacterium | reverse complement strand
GCGACCTGATGCTGATCTACCTGGTCGGCTACCCGCTAGGGCGCTTCCTGCTCGAGTTCCTGCGCCTGGATTCATCCCAGGTGGCCGGGTTGAACGCCAACCAGACCGTGATGGCGGTGGTGGGTCTGGCCGCCGTCCTGGCGCTGGCGCTGCGCCGCCGCTCCACCCCAGAAAGCGCCGCCTGAATGATCGAAACCTCCCAGTTGTGCAAACGGTTTGACGATTTCACCGCCGTTGACGGCATCTCGCTTTCGATTGGGCGCGGTGAAGTGTTGGCTCTGCTCGGCCCGAACGGGGCCGGCAAAACCACCACCGTGCGCATGCTGGCCTCGGTGCTGCGCCCCAGTTCCGGCTGGGCGCGCATCGCCGGTTTTGACGTGGTGCGCCAGGCCGCCCAGGTGCGCGCCGCGGTGGGCGTGCTGACCGAGAACCACGGCCTGTACAACCGCATGCCCGCCGGCGATTACCTGGATTTCTACGGCCGGCTGTACAGCCTGCCGGCCGAGGCGCGCCGCCGGCGCAGCCAGGAACTGCTGGAACACTTCGGCCTGGCCGAACACCGCAAGAAGGCCATCGGTGAGTTCTCGAAAGGCATGCGCCAGAAGCTGGCCCTGGCGCGCGCCCTGCTGCACGAGCCGCCGGTGCTGCTGCTCGACGAGCCGACCTCCGCCATGGACCCGGAAAGCTCGCGCCTGGTGCGCGACGCCATCCACGCCCTGCGTTCGGCCGAACGCACCATCATCATCTGCACCCACAACCTGCCCGAGGCCGAAGAACTGGCCGATCAGATCGCCATCATCCAGCGCGGGCGGATCATCGTCCAGGGCACCCCGGGCGAGCTGAAAGACCGCCTGCTCGGCCCGGCCGAATACGAACTGCGCCTGGCCGCGCCGCTGAACGGCCGCGCCGTCAACCTGCCCGCCCCGCTGGAACTGACCGCCAGCGGCCCCGCCTGGCTGCGCTTTCGCACCGCCAACCCGGCCCAGGAGAACCCGGCTGTGCTGCGCCAATTGATGGACGACGGCCTGGCGGTGGTCAGCTTGCAGGAAGTGCCGCGCAACCTGGAGCAGGTATATCTACAGGCGGTCAGCGCCGACCGCAGCGGAGCTGCCCTGCATGGCTGAACACGCCCACCCCACCCCCCTGCTGCAACCGGCCGGCCTGCGCCAGGTGATCTCTGGCGCGCTGGTGATCACCAAGCGCGAGCTGCGCGATCAGGTGCGCGATTGGCGCATCCTGGTGCCGATCATGCTGCTCACCGTGGGCTTTCCCTGGTTGATGAACTTCACCGCCAGCCAGGCGGTCGAATTCGTCTCCAAATATGAAGCCCCGATCATCGCCGAGCGGCTGATCCCGTTCCTGCTGATGATCGTCGGCTTCTTCCCGCTCTCGGTTTCGCTGGTGATTGCCCTGGAGAGCTTTGTCGGTGAGAAGGAACGCCACAGCATCGAGCCGCTGCTGTGCAGCCCGCTCAGCGATGTGCAGCTGTATTTCGGCAAGCTGCTGGCATCGATGATGCTGCCGCTGATCGCCAGCTTCCTGGGCATCGCCGTCTACCTGTTCGGCATCGCCTGGCAGGTGGGCTGGCGCCCGCAGCCGCTGCTGCTGGTGCAGATGCTGCTGCTAACCCTGGTTCAGGCAGTGGTGATGGTCAGCGGCGCAGTGGTGGTCTCCTCCCAAACCACCTCCGTGCGCGCCGCCAACCTGCTGGCCTCGTTCATCATCATCCCGATGACCTTCCTGATCCAGGCTGAGAGCATCATCATGTTCTGGGCCATCTATGATGTGCTGTGGTGGATGATCCTGGCCCTGGTGATCATTGCCGGGCTGCTGGTGCGCACCGGGGTAGCCTATTTCAACCGCGAGGAGATGCTCGGCCGCGAGCTGGATATCCTGGACCTGCGCGGCAGCTTCCGCCTGTTCATCCGCAGCTTCACCGGCGGGGCGCGCTCGCTGCCCGAATGGTACCGCCGCCAGGTGCTGACTTCGCTGAAGGAGATCCGCCTGGCGATCCTGGTGATGGCCCTGGGCCTGTTGATCGGGGTATGGGCCGGGACACAGATCTCAAAGCAGTTCGTACTGCCGCCGGAACTACTCTCGCTGGACCGCCTGGACCAGGGTTTCGTCGAAGGTCTGCAGGAGATTCGCTTCTTCTCACCGGCCGGCGTGGCGGCGATCGTGTTCCAAAACCTGCGCGTGCTGGCGTTGGCCAGCCTGCTGGGGATTTTCTCGTTCGGGGTGCTCTCAATCCTGGTGATGATGCTGCCGCTGGCGCTGATCTCCTATGTGGGCGCGGGCATCTCGGCCGCCGGCGGCTCATGGCTGCTGTTTTTCACCGCCCTGGTACTGCCGCACGGTATCCTGGAGATCCCGGCGATCGTGATCGGCGGGGCCACGATCCTCAGCCTGGGCGCTACGCTGACCGCCCCGGCGCAGGGCAAAACCGTCGGGGAAGCCTTCGTGATCGCCCTGGCGCGCTGGGCGCGCCTGATGATCGGGGTGGTCATTCCGCTTTTCCTGGGCGCGGCCGTGTTAGAGGTGTTCCTGACCCCCCACGTGGCCGTCTGGCTGCTGGCGCGCTGACCCGGGCCATCCCGGCCCGGATGAACTGGAGAAGGAGAAATCAGATGGTCAAGCTGATCTTCCTGGGTACTGCAGCCGCCGTAGCGGATAAAAATCACCAGAACACCCATCTGGCGCTGGTGGGCGAGCAGGGCCTGCTGTTGATCGACTGTGAGGGCAGCCCGATCCTGCGCCTGGACGAAATGGGCATCAACCTGCCGCAGCGTATGACCGACCTGCTGCTGACCCACTTCCATCCCGATCACGTCGCCGGCATGCCGTCGCTGGTGATGAGCTGCTGGTTGATGGGCCGCCGCCATCCGCTGCACGTACACGGGCTGGATTACACCCTCGAACGGGCCGAGAAGCTGATGGCGCTGTTCGAGATGGACGATTGGCCCAATTTCTACCCGCTGGTCTACCACCCCACCCCGCAAGCAGAGCTGTGTCCGGTGATCGACCGCCCGGAGTTCAAGGTTTACGGGTCGCCGGTCTGCCACCTGCTGCCCACGATGGGGCTGCGCATCGAGCTGCCCGGCAGCGGCAAGGTGATTGCCTACTCGTGCGACACAGCCCCGTGCGACCCGGTGGTGCGCCTGGCCCGGGACGCGGACGTGCTGGTCCACGAAGCCACCGGGGCCGGGAATGGGCACTCCTCCGCCGCCCAGGCCGGCCAGGTGGCCGCTCGCGCCGGGGCCCGGGCGCTGTACCTGATCCACTATCACTCCACCGGCGCGGCGGATGACGAGCAGCTGGTGGCCCAGGCGCGCAGCACTTTCGACGGCCCGGTGCACCTGGCGGTCGACTGCATGGAACTGACCTTCTGACCCGCCCGGGGCTGTCGCGGCCTACCAGCCTTCGATAAACGGCAGCCAGTCCTGGTTGTGCGGCAGGTGGCGCGCAAACAGGTACATCGCCGAAGCCGGCGGCTCTTTAGGGGGACGGATCAGGCGCATATTGACCTGTTCGGCCGTGCGCCCGCCCTTGCGATGGTTGCAGGGTGGGCAGGCTGCCACCAGGTTTTCCCATGAATGCCCCCCGCCCAGATGGCGCGGGATGACGTGATCGATGGTCAGGTAGGAGAATTTCTGGCCGCAGTACTGGCAGGTGTAATCGTCACGCCGCAGCACTTCTCGCTTGGTCAGCCGCACCACCGGCCGCGGCCGGTGGATCATTTTTTCCAGCCGAATCACAGAAGGGCGCGGGAAGCCGGCCGAAGGTGTATGCACCACGCCGCGCCCGTTCTGCACCAGCGCAGCCTTGCCGCCCAGCACCAACCCCATCGCCCGGCGCAGATCGCACACGTTGATCGGCTCAAAATTGGCATTGAGCACCAGGACAGAGTTCATCATCGTACTGCCTCACCCGTTTCGCCGATTATAGCACACCCCCCACGGCAATATTTTCGCAAATGTCTACACATCTCGTGGGAGCAGCGCCGACAGGCAGTTCTCGCCGGTTTGAAAGCCCGGCCCGGCACAGTCCCGCCAGTCTGGTAGAATCAGCGCATCGTCGGTACTACATTATTTTCATACCTGCGCGGCCGCGCAGGCCGAGTCGTTAGCACGGAGGAATATACGCATGTCATCCAATCGGTCAAAATCATCGTTGTTGGTAATCATGTTCCTGGCTGGAGTTGGACTGCTGGCGGTGTGCTGCATCGCCGGCTTCCTGATCTTCTGGCCGGCAAGCGAGGACAGCCAGGTGGCGGATGAGCCGCCGGCGGTCGAGATGGCCACCCAGGCGGCGCAGGATCAGCCGGAAGAGCCGGCCGAGCCGGTCGATGCACCCACCCAGGCGCCTGCCGGGCCGCAGGATGCCCCCGCCGAGCCGGGGCAGTTCACCCTTGGCGCGCAGTACACCCACCCCACCGAGGGCTTCCAGGTCGCCGCCTATGGCGACCGCTATGATGAAGGCGAGAATTACGTCACCTTCTATGATGATACCAATGTGGTCGATGTCACGATCTTCGACCTGCAGGGCAGCCTGAACCAGAACAGCCTGGCGGGCCTGGCCAATGAGGTTTTGAAAGCCGTGCTGATCGACACCGATTGGGCGCAGGAGTACACGCTCACCGAAGACGCCCCGGTCGAGATCAACGCTGGCTACCTGGTGTATTTCAACTACACGGACAGCACCGGCACCCCGGCCGAAGGAGCGTTGTTCCTGCGCCAGGCCGATCGCAAGCTGGCGGCGCTCACCCTGCTGGCCCCAGACGCAGACCCGGTGCTCGAAACCTTCGGCCAGATGGTCGAAAGCTACCTGCCCTCCGGTGCAGAGCTGGCCGAGCAGCCGGCCGAAACCCAACCCGCCCAGCCGGACGGCCCGTTGACCAGCGGCTTACAGGTGGATGTAGACGGCTTCAGCTTTGAGAACTATGGCAAGGGGCGCGGCATCCTCCACCTGACCCCGGTGGAGATGCGCCGCATGTTCGGGGACAAGGTGTGCGCTTCCTTTGAGGATAATCAGTGCGTGCTGAAACCGGCTGCCAAGAGCTGGATGCGCGAGGCCAACGATGCCATGTCTGGCGGTCACTGCGAAGGCATGGCTGTGCTGAGCCAGTTGTTCTATTACGGCGCCGAGAAGCCCAACGATTTTGGCGCCGGCACCACCTACAGCCTGGAGTTCGGCAACCAGGAACTGCAGCGCGAAATCGCCTACTGGTGGGTCACCCAATCCACCAACCCCGGCGGGACGATCAAGGTCAACGAATCGCCCAAGGCAGTGGTGGAAGCGCTGATCGAGAACTTCCAGCAGGGCCGGGAGGCCCGGGAATGGTGGGTGGTTGGTATCTACCAGCGCGATGGCAGCGGCGGCCATGCCATCACCCCCATCGGGGTCGAGCAGACCGGCGATGACCAGTACGACATCCTGGTTTACGACAATAACTGGCCCGGCGAGGTGCGCCGCATCAACGTCGATATGCGTCAAAACACCTGGTATTACCTGGCTGCCACCAACCCGAACGAGGCAGAGGCGGTCTACGAAGGCGACCAGGACACCCAGACCCTGGAGATCGTGGCGATCTCGCCGCGCATCGGCCAGCAAGCCTGCACCTTCTGCTCCGGACGCGGCCAGGTGGCCGACGCCAGCGGGCCGCGCAGCCTGGCGCGCGGCGAGTACTATGAGATCTACCTGGACGGCAATACCGATCTGCTGATCACCGACGACCAGGACCGTTCGGTCGGCTACATCGACGGCAAGCTGATCAATGAAATCCCCGATGCGCAGATGGACACCTTCCGCTTCGGCATGGATGTGTGGGCCGAGGATTACGAACCGATCTATAAGATCCCGGTCGGCACAACCTTCGGCATCGCCGTGCAAGGCGCCAACATCACCGAGCCGTCTACCGCCACGGTGACGATCATCGGCCCCGGGTTCTATATGGAGATCTCCGACATCCTGCTCGACCCAGGCGACGTCGAAGCCCTGGGCGTCAGCAACGACGGCAAATTCTTCGGCCTGGCTTACCTGTCGGATTACACCGAGACCCCGGTGGTCTCTATGGGCATCGAGGGCGAAGAGGTTTCGTATGCCTTTATCGCCCAGGCCACCGAGCTGACCGGCGCTGAAGACACCCTCAACGTGGGCATCGACCTGGAAACCGGCGAGTTTGTGCTCAACAGCCAGGATAACGTTGACCCGGGCACTTACGATATCTATATCCTGCGCCTGGACCAGGACGGGCTGGCTGCCTTCGGCACCTCCGGGCTGATCCTCGAGCCGGGTGAGACGGTCTACCTGCAGTACCTGAACTGGACCACGAACGGCCAGGTGCTGACCGCCGAAGTGGACCTGGATGGCGACGGGGTGATCGACCAGGTGTTGGAACTGCCCGACACTTCGGATGAGTTCACCTGGGAATAGCCTGGAGTCGCACATGCAGCTGCCCGCCGAATTCCGACCGGAAAGCTTTTCTCGCCGCGGCGAGGCCACCGCCTGGGGGATGGCGATCCTGGCGATCCTGACCTGGGTCTTCCTGGCTGCCCGCGGCCAGCCCGTCCCGCTGGCGATCCGCTTCGTAGCCGGGTTCACCCTCTTGGCCGGCGCGGCGATCAGCCTGACGAACTGGAGCGACAGGCGCACCGTACTGCGCCTGTCCGAGAGCGGTATTGCCTATGCGAATGGCCTGCGCTCCGTGCAGCTGCCCTGGGAGCAGATCCTTCAGGTGCGCGTCTACCCCTCCAACCTGGGCGACCAGGTGCGCGTGGTCGGCAAGCAGACTTTCTTCACATTCCGCACCTATGGCGAGGCGCGCCTGGGCGAGCAGGTGCGCGGCCGGATGGGCTTCGCCGCCGGCGAGCAGATCCTGAACCAGGTGCGCCGCTCGGCTGGGCTGAACCACATTGAGCGCAGCGGCCCGGCTTACATCTATACTCGCGACTGAGCAGCCGCGTTGAGCCGCCGGGGTAAGCCCCTGGCAGAAAAAAGGGGCCGCCGGGGAGATTGTCTCCGGCGGCCTCTGGTTTTCCGGCTCGCGTTGTCCTACGGCTGGTAGGTCACGCTGACCGCCAGGTAGTCCAGGTAGAAGTCCCGGGTGGTGGCGCTGGCGATGGGCGTGATGCGCACCCGGAACGAACCGTTAGCCAGGTTGGCGGCAGTCCACGAGCGGTTC
>JBJSYW010000359.1:0-5353 GCA_046089985.1 Chloroflexota bacterium | reverse complement strand
CAGGCCTCCCCGCAACTGTACCTGAGCACGCTCAGCGACGCAGCCTGCTGCACTGCCAGCGATATGTTCTTCATCGCCTACGACCCGCAGACCGATTTTACGCTGCGTCCCTGGCTGGAGAGCCACCTCGAGGGTGGGCTGGGGCCGGGCGAAGCGGTGGGCGGGGCGTTTGTCTTCGTCCCCCCGGGCGAGCCGGGCATCCGCCTGTACGGCTCGCTGGTGTCGCTGAAGGGCAACCTGGCGCCCACCGGGGCCGGGTTGGACCAGAGCCTGTTCATCACCTTCGATACCGCCCGCCAGATCGCAGCCCAATCGCTGGCGCTGGCCGAGCAGCCGCTGGTGCTGCCGCAGGGCCAGATCTCGGCCGTGATGGTGCGCGCCGCAGAGCAGGCCGACCCGCAGCTGGTGGCGCTGGAGATCCTGCGCCAGGTGCCCGGGGTGACCCCGGTGGCCAGCCCGAACCTGTTCAAAGCCTACCGGGCGCAGCTGCGCGCCCTGCAGCTGGGCGCGGCGGCTGCCCTGGGGGTGACCCTGGCGCTGTCGCTGGGGCTGATCGGGTTGGTGTTCTCGATGGCGGCAAACGAGCGCCGGCGAGAGATGGGCGTGCTGCGCGCCCTGGGCGCTACCCCGGGGTTCGTCTTTGGCTCGCTGGTGCTGGAGGCCGGCGTGCTGGCGCTGCTGGGCGGGATGAGCGGCGCCGGGTTGACCCTGTTTGCCATCGTGTTGTTCAAGAACCTGATTATCAGCTCGCTAGGGCTGCCGTTCCTGGCCCCCGGGGTGGGGCGGCTGCTGGGGCTGGTCTTCGGCGGGCTGGCGGCCTCGCTGGCGGTGGTGGTGCTGGCCGCGGCGCTGCCGGCATACCGCGTCAGCCGCATGGACCCGGCCCAGGCGATGCGCGAGTAGGAGGCCCGGCTGTGATCCTCTTCGAGAATGTATCTAAAGATTACCCGCTCGGTCGCCAGGGCCGTGTACCGGCGCTGTGCGAAGCGCAGCTGCACATCGAACCGGGCGAGTTCCTGGTGATCACCGGGCGCTCGGGCTCAGGCAAGACCACCCTGTTGAACCTGGCTGCCGGGCTGACCCCACCCAGCGCCGGGCGGGTTCTGTTTGCCGGGCAAGACCTGTGGCGGATGAGCGAGACCTCGCGCGCCGCGCTGCGCCGGGCGCAGATCGGTTTTATCTTCCAGTTCCCCAGCCTGCTGCCCGGGCTGAGCGTGCTGGAGAATGTGCTGCTGCCGGGCGTGTTCGGTGCGCACCCTCCTGGGCTGTCCGCATCCGGTCGCGAGCATGGCAGCTCGCCTGATCGCGCACCGGCGGCCTATGCCGCCCATCTGCTGGACAGCCTGGGGCTGGCCGATAAGCTGCAGGCGCTGCCGCGCCAGCTCTCCGCCGGACAGCAGCAGCGGGCGGTGATCGCCCGGGCGCTGTTCAATCGCCCGGCGGTGCTGCTGGCCGACGAGCCGACCAGCGACCTGGACGAGCAGACCGAGATCGAGATCATGGAGCTGTTCGCCCGCCTGCACCGCCAGGAAGGATTGACGATTGTGCTGGTGACCCACTCGACCCAGCTGGTGTGCTACAGCACCCGCGCCATCCGCATGGCCGGCGGGCGGATTTGCGCGCCGGAAAGCGCGGGGAATTGAACCATACAATGAGAGGAGCTATGAACCCACTGCAGCAGCGCCTGACCGGCGCGATTGATGCGGCCCGCGAGACGATCCTATCGGTCTCGCACCAGATCCATGCCCACCCCGAGTTGGGCTACCAGGAAGTTTTCGCCAGCGATCTGCTGGCGCGCACCTTGCAGGCAGCCGGCTTTCAGGTGGAGAGCGGCTTTGCCGGCATCCCGACCGCCCTGCGGGCCTGGAAAGGGCGCGGCGGGCGGCGGGTGGCCTTCCTGGCAGAATACGACGCGCTGCCCGGGTTGGGTCATGCCTGCGGCCACAACGTGATCGCCGCCAGCGCGCTGGCGGCGGGCATCGGCCTGGGCGCGGTAGCCGAGCAGGCCGGCGGAGAGGTATGGGTGGTAGGCACACCGGCCGAGGAGACCGATGGGGCCAAGTGCTATATGGTGGAGCGCGGGGTGTTTGACGGGTTGGATGCAGTGCTGATGGTGCACCCCTATGCCGGCAGCTACACCACCGCCCCCACGCTGGCGCTTTCGGCGGTGACGGTCGACTTCTACGGCCGGCCGGCGCATGCCGCCGCTTCGCCGTGGGAAGGGGTCAACGCGCTGGACGCGGTGATCCAGCTGTTCAACAGCCTGAATGCCCTGCGCCAGCAGCTGACCCCCGACGTACGCATCCACGGGATCATCAGCCAGGGCGGCGATGCCCCAAACATTATCCCCGAGCACACCCAGGCGAAATTCTACCTGCGCGCCGCCCGGCGCGAAACGGTGGCCGAGCTGAACCGGCGCTTTGAGGCGGCTGCCCAGGGGGCGGCGCTAGCTAGCGGCTGCCGGGTTGAGATCGTCCATCCGGAGAAGGACTTCTGGGACATGCGCACCGCCCTGCCACTGG
Source organism: Chloroflexota bacterium (assembly GCA_046089985.1). Taxonomy (GTDB): domain Bacteria; phylum Chloroflexota; class Anaerolineae; order Anaerolineales; family UBA4823; genus RBG-16-57-11. The sequence continues at coordinate 2,831 of JBJSYW010000359.1, read as the reverse complement.
CCGAGCGCTTCCGCAATTACATGGTGGATGCGCTGGGAGCGGAAGCGTTCCGGGATGCACCGGACAGCTTTGGATCGAGCGATATTGGCAACGTGTCGCACGTAGCGCCGGCGATCCAGCCGCTGGTAGACATCACCGGCGGGCAGCCGTACCTGCCGCACACGCCGGAGTTCGCCCGGGCGGCCTGCTCGCCGGCGGCGGACCAGGCGATCGTGCGGGCGGGGAAAGGGCTGGCGCTGACCGGGCTGGACGTGCTGCTGGGTAGCGTGTAGCCAAACGAAAGCGGTGCGGGTCAGCTGCGCCGGCGCAGCACACCCTCGCGTGGCGAGAACAGGAAGGCCAGCAGGAAAAAGCCGGTGGCGGCGAGCACGATCGCCGCGCCGGAGGCGATATTCGCATAGTAAGACAGGTACAGCCCGATCACGCTGGACAGCGCGCCCAGGCCGGCGGCAATGGCCATCATCGCCGGCAGGCGGCGCACCAGCAGGTAGGCGGTGGCAGCCGGGGTGACCAGCATGGCTGCCACTAGCCCCACCCCGACGGTCTGCATCGAGACCACGATCGTCACCGCCAGCAGGGCCAGGATCAGGTAGTTCAGCAGGGCGGTGGGCAGGCGCAGCGTGGCCGACAGCACCGGGTCGAAGGAGACCACCAGGAACGGCCGGTACAACACAGCTACGGTGACCAGCACCACCAGGGTGAGCCCGCCGGTCAGCCACAGGTCTTGCACGCTTACCCCCAGCACATTGCCGAACAGGATGTGGCTCAGGTCGACGGCATACGTGCGGATCGAGCTGATCAGCGCTACGCCCAACGACAGCGCTGCAGCGAACAGGATGCCAATGGCGGTGTCTTCCTTGACCGCCCCCTGGCGGGTGAACAGACCGATCAGCAGCGCCACCACCAGCGCGGCCGCCAGCGCGCCCAGCGTCAGGCTGCCGCCCAGCAGGTACGCGATCGCCACACCGGGCAGGATCGCATGCGCCATCGCATCGCCCAGAAAGGCCATCGAGCGCAGCACCACGTAGCAGCCGATCACCGCACATAACACCCCCACCAGCACGGCTGCCAGCAGGCCGCGCTGCATAAATGCATACGACAGCGGTCCAACCAGCCAGGCGATCATGGCAGGCGCTCCTTATCATCGCTGCTTGGGGCAGGCGCGTGGCTGTGCAGGCGCTCATCGCCCGGCGGGCAGCACTCATCCACCACCACCAGGCCATTCATCAACAGCGCCTGCCCGGCGAAGGCCTGGCGCACGTTCTCGGCTGCGAACACCTCCTGCGGAGGACCGTAGGCCACCACGCGATGGTTGAGCAGCAGCACCCGCTCGAAGCGCTCGGCCGCCATGTTCAGATCGTGGGTCGAGACCAGCACGGTCACCTGCTGCTCGTGCAGGCGGTCCAGCAGTTCCAGCGTGGCCTGCTGGGTGGGGGCGTCGATGCCGGTGAAGGGCTCGTCCATCAGCAAGATGTGCGGCTCCTGGGCCAGGGCGCGCGCCAGGAAGGCGCGCTGCTGCTGCCCGCCGGACAGCTCGCGGATCGAGCGCCCGGCCAGGTGGGCGATGCCCATCGCCTCCAGGCAGCGCTGCACCAGGGCATGGTCCCGGCGGGTGATGCGGCCCCACCAACCGGTGCGCCCGTAGCGGCCCATCATCACCACATCCCGCACGGTGACCGGGAAGCGCCAGTCGACCTCTTCGCGCTGCGGCACGTAGGCCACGCAGTCCTGGTGCGCGCCCAGCGGCAGGCCATGGATGGTGATCTGCCCGCCGCGCAGCGGCAGCAGCCCCACCAGGGCCTTAAACAGGGTCGATTTGCCGGCCCCGTTCGGGCCGACCACCGCGATGCGGCTGCCGTGCGGGGCCTGGAAGGTGATGTGCTCGAGCACGGGGCGGCCGTTGTACCCGGCCGACACGTCCTGCAGGTCCAGCCGGGCTTCGTTATCCGTACTATTCATCCGATTTGCTTGCTCCACGCCCGCTGCCGGGCCACAGGTCAGGGCTGCTGCAGCGCGCCGGCGATCGCAGCGGCGTTGTAGCGCATCATCGCCAGGTAGCTGGGGGCCGGGCCATCTGCAGCGCTGAGCGAGTGGGTATACAGGCCGGTCACCACCTTCACCCCGGTCTCCTCAGCCAGCTGTTCAGCCAGCTTGGGGTTAGCGCCGGTCTCCAGGAAGATAGCCGGAGCTCCGGCGCTCCGGATCGCCTCGATCAGCGCCGCCAGCTCGCCGGCCGAAGGCGCGGCGTTGGACGAAACGCTGGGCAGCAGCGCGCCGACGATGCGCAGCCCGTAGCGGTCGGCGAAGTATCCGAAGCTCTCGTGATTGGTGACCATCAGGCGGCGCTCGGGCGGGATTTTCTGCAGTTGGGCGGCAAGCTCGCCGTCCAGCGCCTGCAACTGCGTGATGTACGCCTGGGCGTTGCGCTCGTACTCGGCCTTTCCAGGCGGGTCGAGTTGGGCCAGGCCGTCACGGATGTTCTCGACGTAGCGGATGGCGTTCTGCGGGTCAAGCCAGAAATGCGGGTCGCCTTCTTCGTGGGCGTGATCCCCGGCTTCTTCAGCGGCGTGCTCGCCCGGCTGCGGGGTGCGCGGGGTTAGCCCGGTAGAGGCGATAATCAACTCCCGCTGCCCGCCGGCGTTTTCCAGCGTCTCATCCAGCCAGGCCTCGAACCCGGCCCCGTTAGCGATCAGCGCCTGGCTCTCGGCGATGCGCGCCACGTCGGCGGGGGTTGGCTCGAAGGCATGCGGGTCCAGGCCCAGCGGGATCAGGGTTTCAATCTTCAGCCGCTGCCCGGCAACGTTCTGGGCCAGGTCGGCCAGGTAGGATTC
>JBJSYW010000358.1:0-3808 GCA_046089985.1 Chloroflexota bacterium | reverse complement strand
TGCTGGCGCTGCTGGCGCTGGCCCGTCCCCTGGCCCGGCGGAGCGCGCCTGCCGGGCGCCAGGATCGACCGGCGCTTAACTGGCGGCGGGTCGGCCTGCTGGGCATGGCTGCGCTGGTGGGCCTGCTGGCGCTGAACCTGGCGCAAACCCCGGTCTCGCCGGATGGGTTGAACGGTTACACCCTGCTGTGGGCGCAGCCGGCTGAGACGTCTAACCGGCTGTTGGTGGGCGTGCGCAGCGAAGAGTTCAGCCCCACCAGCTACTGGCTGGAGTTTGAGAACGCCGGCACGGTCAAGATTGGCCCGGCGTTCAGCCTGCGGCCCGGGGAGACGCACACCATCGCGCTGGATATCTCTGCCGAAACGTCTCAGCAACAACCGGTGACGGTGCGCCTGTACCGCTCTGATCAGCTTGAGTGGGTCTACCGCTGGGTGGTGTGGTGGCCCGGGTCCGGCGTACCTGGGAAAGCCTCGCAATGAAATTGATGCAAACTGCGTCCGAACTGGCGCACTGGCGCGCCCGCTGGGCAGCCCCGCTGCTGGCCCACCTGCGTACCCCGCTGTATCGCAACGGCTATGCCCTGGTGGCCAACGCCGTCAGCACCTCCGTGCTGGGGATCCTGTATTGGATGGTAGCGGCGCGCCTGTACGCCACCGAGACGGTGGGGGTCAACTCGGCTGTCATTGCCACGATGACCTTTTTATCCAGCGCCGGCCGGCTGTACCTGGATGGGGTGTTAATGCGCTTCCTGCCGCGTGCCGGCGCGCAGTCGCCTCGCCTGATCCAGCTGGCGTATCTGGCGGGTGGGCTGGCGTCTGGCTTGCTGGGTCTGGTCTTTCTGCTCGGGGCAAGCCGTTGGGCGCCTTCGCTGGCTTTCCTGTGGGCGAAGCCAGGCATGGCGATCGGCTTCGTGCTGGCAACGATGGCTTCGTGCATCTTTACCCAGCAAGACGGGGTGCTGACCGGGCTGCGGCAGGCCAAGTGGGTGCCGGTGGAGAACCTGCTCTTTGCCGCAGCCAAGCTGGTACTGCTGCTGGCCCTGGCGCGCTCTTTTCCAGAAGAAGGTATCTTCCTCTCCTGGAGCGTGCCGTTGTTCCTGTCGCTGCCGCTGGTCAATTTGCTGATCTTCCGCCGGCTGCTGCCAAAGCATATCGCGGTCGGCCGGAGCCTGCAGACCGAAGTGAAGCTGCGCGAGGTGGTTGGCTACGCCGGCGGCCTGTATGCGGGTTTCCTGTTCTCGGCCGCCTCGTCCAGGCTGCTGCCGCTGGTGGTGCTGCAGATTGCCGGCAGCCGGGCGGCGGCGTATTTCAACCTGCCCTGGATGATGATGACCTCCATCCAGCTGATCATCCCCAGCATGATGGGTTCGCTGACGGTGGAGGTGAGCCGGGATGAGAGCAAGCTGGTGCAGTTCAGCCACAAGGCGTTCAAGCAGACTGGGCTGCTGCTGGCGCCGGCAGCCGTGGGCCTGGCGTTGGGGGCGCCCTACGTGCTGCACCTGTTCGGCCAGAACTATGCCGCCGAGGCCGGCTGGCTGCTGCGGCTGTTGAGCCTGGCTACCCTGCCGCAGATCATCACCGGGCTGTATTTCGGCGTTTCCCGGGTCCGGCGTTCGGTGTGGGGAGTGGCAGCGGTGCATTCTAGCCTGTTCGTGATGAACATGGCGCTCAGTTACCTGCTGCTCGGCCGGTTGGGTGTGACTGGGGTTGGGATTGCCTGGCTGATCAACCAAACGCTTGTGGCGCTGGTGCTGTTCTTCACCCAGCTGCGCCCGCTGCTTTGGGCGCCCCGGGCGGCCGTCGGTCCAGCACAGACGATGTATTCCCTGCCAGGGGGCGGATCCCGGGATGGGGATGGGAGCGAGCGATGAGCGGGAATGCACAAGAGACTTGCCCGGCGTGCAGCAAGCTGGTTGGCTTGGTGGCCAATACGGAAGTCTGGCACCGCATGCACTGCGGGCTGCAAGACCGGGAAAAGCTGCAGCGGGTTCATATTGTCGGCGGGCCGGGCACGGGGAAAACCACCCTGGCCCGGGCAGTAGGGGCTGCGCTGGGAGCCAGGGTGCACGAACTGGACAAGATCGCCTTTACCGGCCCGGATTTTATCGAGCGGCCGCTGGACGAGCGCCTGGCCGACCTGTGCCTGATCGCCTGCCAGCCCATGTGGGTCACCGAGGGGATGTTTGTTTCGTGGACCGAGGAGCTGTTAAACCGGGCCGATGTCATCGTCTGGTTGGATCATATCGGCTGGAGCCGGAGCGCCTGGCGGATCACCCGCCGGTTTACCGGAAACGCGCTCCGTGAGGTGCAAAATCGCCAGGGAGTAGAAAAAGTCTTTCGTTTCAACGACTACCGTCGCAATTTCATGCAGTTGATCCAGGCTGTTTTTTCCACCTGGGTGTATTTCCACGATCCTTCCACCCAGCCGTCCAAAGGCAGCGAGACGCGCCGCAAGACCGCGGTGCGGCTTTCTACTTACCAGGACAAGGTGATCCGCTGCGTTACCGCCCAGGGAGTGGATGATTTTCTGGAATACACCCGCATTTGTTATCGTACGCCGGTGATTAGAGGAGAGTAGCAATGGTGAATGCATTGTATGTGGTGGGCGGGCGCCAGCGGGCGCTGCGCTCGTTGATGGATGGCAACCAGAACTGGAACGGCTACCAGGAGGGGGTGATCCTGCGCATCGATCCGGCGAACGGCGCCTGGGATGAGTGCGTCACGTACGAATCTCCGGTTGACGTGGTGCACCCGGAAGACCCGGCGATCACCTTTCAGGCGGGCGACATCCGGGAGGATGTGCTGGTGGTCTGCACGCAGACTGAAGTGATGCGCTACCGGCTGCCCGGCTTTGAGCAGATCGGTTACTTCACCCACCCGTTCTTCAACGACCTGCATCATGTCCGGCACACGCCGGACGGTGGGCTGCTGCTGGCCAATGCCGGCCTGGATATGGTGGTGGAGACGACCGTGGAAGGCGATGTGCTCAACGCCTGGAATGTGCTGGGCGAAGAGCCCTGGCAGAAGATCTTCAGCGGGGTGGACTATCGCAAGCAGAGCACCAAGCCGCACCGCTCGCACCCGAATTACCTGTTCTATATTGACCGGCAGCCGTGGGCGACCCGTTTCCACCAGGGCGATGCGATCAACCTGGAACGGCCCGATGAGCGCATCCAGATCAGCAGCGAGCGCATCCACGACGGGGTAGTCAGCGATGGGCGGGTGTACTTCACCAGCGTCAACGGCTGCCTGCACATTGCCAACACCGCCACCCGGCAGATCGAGCAGGTGATCAACCTGAACGACATGCACCCGGAAGAAACGCTGCTTGGCTGGTGCCGCAGCCTGCTGGTGGACGGCGACCAGGTGTGGGTGGGGTTCTCGCGCATTCGACCCACGAAATGGCGTCAGAACGTGACCTGGCTGGTGCGAGGTTTCAAGCACGTCCAGCCGACCCACATCGCCTGCTATGACCTGGCGCGCCGCGAATGCCTGGTCGAGATCGACCTGGAACCGATGGGTATGAACGCAATTTACAGCATATTCCGAGCCGGGTGATGGCGGCCGGACGCGTGTTGATCGATCAAGGTTGGAGAGGTGAAGAAGATGAACGCTAACGGGCTGACTTTACGCAAGGCTTTTCAGGCGCTGATCGCCGGGTTGGCGATGCTGGTCTCATTCTGGCCGGCGGGTTCCGCCGGGGCCTTTGCGCGTGCGCAGGGCCAGGTCACCACGCTGACGCTCAGCGCGCCGGCGGCGGTGGCCCTGGGCGAGCGGATTGAAGTGCAGCTGGTGGTCGATCACGCGCG
>JBJSYW010000357.1:0-2658 GCA_046089985.1 Chloroflexota bacterium | reverse complement strand
GCGGCGGCGGCGGCGCGCGAATCCGGCGCTAACCTGGTGTGCTACCCCGGGCGGCTGGTGCGCTCGCCGGTCGAGTTCGAAGGCCAGCGCAACATGATCTACCGCATGGTCGACCAGGACACGATCGACGGGGTGGTGCTGATGGGCGGGCTGAACGCCTGGGTCAGCCTGGACGATACCTACGCCTTTATCGACGGCCTGCGCCCGCTGCCGGTGGTCACCACCGGGATCGTGCTGGACGGCATCCCCGGCGTGACGGTGGACAATTACCGCGCCATGCACGATGTGATCAACCACCTGGTCGACGCCCACGCCTGCCGGCGAGTCGCCTTCATCCGCGGCCAGGCCAACCACCAGGAAGCCGATGTGCGCTACCGCGCCTACCTGGACGTGCTGGAGGCGTACGGCATCCCGTTTGACGAGCGCATCGTCTACCAGGGCAACTTCAAAGAGAGCGGCGGTGTGGACGGCGCGCGCTGGCTGCTGGATGAGAGTCGCGCCCCATTCGACGCCCTGGCGGCGGCCAGCGATAACATGGCGATTGGGGCGATCAAGACCCTGCAAGCGCGTGGGCTGCGCGTGCCGGCCGATGTGGCCGTAGTGGGGGTCAACGGTGAAGACCAGGGATTGGTGATCAATCCGCCGCTGACCACCGCCCCGCTGCATTTCTTCGAGCAGGCTTACCAGGCCACGCGCATGACGCTCGCCCTGCTGGACGGGCGCAGCGTGCCGCAGCGGGTGATCCTGCCGGCTCGCCTGGTGCTGCGCCAGTCGTGCGGCTGCCCCGACCCGCTGGTCACGCATGCCGGGGTGGTGCCGCACACCGAGAAGCTCGATTCTTTCACCGACGAGATCCGCATGTTGGAAAGCCTGGTGTTTGGCGAAGCCGGCGCGCCGCTGCCGCTGCCTTACCAGGCGCCAGTGCAGCAGGCTTTCCCGCTGCTGCTGAAGCAGTTCTTCAACGAGAGCCTGGGCCGGGCGGAGGGCGAGTTCATCCCGCATTTCGTGGAGATGCTGCAGCGCACCGCCACCGATAACGAAGCCTTCCCGCGCTGGCACGACATTATCTCAACACTGCGCCAGTTTGCCGTATCGCAGCTGACCGAGCCAGGGGCGCGGCTGCGCATCGAGAACCTGGTGCAGCAGGCCCGGGTAGTGATCGGCGAATCGGCCCGCCGCCACAACGCTTACCGGGTGCTGCAGGCCGACGATGAGCTGCACATCCTGGGCGAGATCAGCCAGAGCCTGAGCGTGGTGACCAGCCTGGTCGAGCTGACCGGCGTGCTGGAGCGCACGCTGCGCCTGATGGATATTCCTGACGGCTACCTGTTTGTCTACGACGGCCCACAGGGGGCGGATGGCCCGGCGCGCTTCATTTTCGCATATGAAGATGGGCTGCGCCGCCCGATCGACCCGCAGCAGGCGCTTTTCCCGGCCCGCCGGCTGCTGCCGCCCGGTCTGCTCGACCCGGCCCGGCCGTGCAGCCTGGTGGTGGAGCCGCTGTTCTTCCGCGACGACCAGCTGGGCTACGCAGTTTTCGAGGCCGACCCGCAGCATGAAGCGATTTACGAGATCCTGGGCGGGCAGATCAGCGCGTCGATGAAGCGTACTCTGCTGACCGAGCGCAACATCCGCCTGTATGACGAAGCGCTGCAGGCGCGCCAGGCGGCCGAGCAGGCCAACCTGCTGAAGAGCCGCTTCCTCTCCACTGTCAGCCATGAACTGCGCACCCCGCTGGCGCTGATCACCGGCACGATTGAGATGATGCTGCAGGAAGCGCAGGCCGGCGGGCTGCCACCGCTGCCCGAAGCCTACCGGCAGGACATGGACGCCATCCGCGCCAGCAGCAAACACCTCTCGCGCCTGATCGGCGATGTGCTTGACCTGACCAGCACGCATGCCGGCGAGCTGCACCTGGCCTGCGAAGCGCTGGACCCGCTGGATCTGTTCGACGAGGCGGCAGTGCTGGGCAAGTCGATGGCGCGCGAGAAGGGCCTGCAGTGGCGCGAGCAGATCCCCGCCGTGCTGCCGGCGGTGTGGGGCGACCGCACCCGCCTGCGCCAGGTGGTGATCAATCTGCTCAGCAACGCGGTCAAATTTACCGAGCGCGGCTACGTGGGCCTGGTGGTGCGCGTCGAAGGGGGCCAGGTACAGGTCGAGATCAGCGACAGCGGGCTGGGCATCCCCCCGGCCGAGCAGGAACTGATCTTCGACGAGTTCCGCCGCTCAGAGCGCAGCGTGGCGCGCGGTTATGGCGGGATGGGCCTGGGGCTGGCGATCTCGCGCCGGTTGATTGAGCTGCACGGCGGGACGATCCGGGCGCGCTCGAATGGCGAGGACGGTTCCGGCTCGACCTTTTGCATTAGCCTGCCGGCGATGGTCGAATCGCCGGCCTCGCTGGACGCCTGCGCCAGCCGCAGCGATCTGGTGCTGCTGTTGGCTGAGGACGGCGCAGCCTCGGCCGATTTGCAGCGCCACCTGTTCCGCAAGGGCTTCCAGGTGGATCTGCTGGATGTCTCGCTCCAGCCCAACTGGCTGGACCAGGTGTTGGCCTGCCCTCCCGGGGCGCTGGTGCTCGACTTCCAGCCCGCCACCGAGCGCGGCTGGGAGCTGGTGCAGTTGTTGAAGCAGAACCCGCGCACGCGCGATATCCCGGTG
>JBJSYW010000356.1:0-9740 GCA_046089985.1 Chloroflexota bacterium | reverse complement strand
ATTGCCCAGGTACATATAGGAGAACAACAGGCTGCCAAAGTCGCCGCGGGTGATCACTGCGTACATCACCACCAGGATCATCGCCCCAGCCAGCGGTTTGACCAGCGAGTAGACCGCGAACAGGAACGGGTCGGTCCAGTTCGATTCGATCTTCCAGCCCAGCCAGGCGGCGGTGATAAAGGAAGTCCACTGCGTGCTGCGTGTCTTGACGGTATTCATCAGGTGCCTTTCAGCGGCGGCTTTCGGTCAGCCGGCCTTCACGGATCGCCAGGCGTTCCATGTAGCCGAGCAGGAAGTAGGCCCCGGTCAGGAAGAGCAGCGCCAGCGCGGCCAGCGCGGCGATCTCGACCCCCACGCTGAGGAAGCCCAGCGTGGCGCCGGAGGGGAAGACCAGCTGGCGCATAGCGTCCATCCCCAGCGTGAGCGGGATGATCGAAGCGCCGACGGCAGTCCAGAAGCCCAGGTTTTTGACCGGGAAGTAGAAGCCCGAGAGCAGGTAGACCGGCTCCTGGGCCAGGTTTGAGAGGTGCCAGGCCTCGCGCGAAAGCAGCAGGAACATCGAGGCCGACATCATGCCCATCCCGTACAACGCCACCATCGCCAGGAAGAACACCGCGAACAGCTGCAAGAAGCTGGTCACCTGGTATTGGACGTTAAAGATCCAGCTGCCCAGCAGGGTAATCACCAGCGCTCGCATGGTGGAAGCCACCAGCCCGCCCAGCGCCATACCCAGCAGTATCGCCATCATCGAGTTGGGGGCGATGATGTACAGCGCCAGGTTTCCTTGCTCCTTTTCCCAATACAGCTGCGAAGACATGGACCACAGGATGTTGAGCCAGAAGGCGGTCATCGCCCCGCCCATCACAACGAAGCCGATGTACTCCTCCGGCGCGCCGATGGCGCGGTAGACGAAGACGTAGGCCGAGACGCTCAGCACCGGCAGGAAGACGTCGAAGAACATCCACGATTTCTCGCGCTGCTGGCCCACCACGCGCGGGTAGGCGCGGGCGAGCACGGTCTGCACAAACAGGCGCCAGCCGGTGTATTTGGGCAGGCGCTGGGTGGAAAAGAGCGTGTCCTGGCTCATTCGCTGCGCTCCACGTCTTCCATGCGCCGCCCCACCAGCTCGACGAACACGTCTTCCAGGGTGGGTTCGCGCTTTTGCAGGTGCTGGATGTGCAGCCCGGCGGCAGCCAGCCCGCCGATCAGCCCGCCCAGGGCGTCATCTGCGGCCAGGATCACTTCCAGCACGGCGAAGCCGTCCTGGCGTGAGTGGCTGAACTGGCGTACGCCCGGCAGGGCGGCGAAGCGCTCCAACCCGGGTTGCGGTGCGGCGCTGTCGCGCAGCTCGCCGCCGGTCACTTCCAGGCGGAAGATGGCCTCGCGCTGCAGGGCGCGCTTGAGGTTGTCGGGGGTATCGCAGGCCAGCACGCGGCCCTTGTTGATGATCGCCACCCGGTCGCACAGCTCGTCGGCTTCAACCATGTAGTGGGTGGTGAGCAGCAGCGTGCGGCTGCGGTCTTCGTCGACCCAGCGGCGCACAAAGCGCCGCACCTCGCGCGAAGCGCCCACGTCCAGGCCCAGGGTGGGCTCGTCCAGGAACAGCACCTGCGGGTCGGTCATGAAGCCGCGCACGATGTTCATCTTCTGGCGCAGCCCGGTGGACAGGTCCGACGACTTGGTGTGCGCCCGGTCGCTCAGGCCGACGATCTGCAGCAGCTCGTCGATGCGCTTGTGGGCCAGGCTGGAGGGGATGCCGTAGAACTGGGCGAACATCCACAGGTTTTCGCGCACGGTCAGCAGGCCGTAGCCGGACGACTCGCCGCCGGAGACCATGTTGATGCAGCGGCGCACCTGTGCCGCCTGCCCGGCGACATCGAAGCCGGCCACACGCGCCGCGCCGTGGCTGGGGGCCAGCAGGGTGGTCAGGATCTTGATCAGGGTGGTCTTGCCGGCCCCGTTGGGCCCCAGCAGCCCGAACAGCTCGCCGGGGTTGACCTGCAGGTTGATATCCTGCAAGGCGACCAGTTCTTGCGCGGCGTCTTTGGGAGCGGCGCCGTTCTTTTTCGCGCCGCGGATTTTGTAAATGCGCCCCAGGTTGGTGGTGTCGATTGCAAAGTTCATGGTTTTTTCTATGCGTCTCTCAAATATGTCAGGCAAACGTAGGTTAATCGTAGGGCAAGCGTAGGGAGAGCGTCAAGCAGGATTTGGGGGCCTCTGATAAGATAAGCGTCGAAGGGCGATTTCTCTTCTTCTCCTCCTTAGAGAGAGCCGGGGGCGGCGTACCCGGCTCTCGACGTTTAAAGGGGAAGTTGAAGCCCGATCCAGCCGGCGTTTGCCTCACCTCAGCCTGCCCCGGTCAGCTCGGCATAGCGGAAGCAGTCCACGATATGATCGTTGACCATGCCGGTGGCTTGCATGTGGGCGTAGACCACGGTGGAGCCGACAAAGCGGAAGCCGCGCTGCTGCAGGTCTTTGCTGAGCGCGTCAGACAGTGGGGTGTGGGCCGGCACTTCAGCCAGGCTGCGCCAGGCGTTGACCAGCGGCGCGCCGTCGACGAAGCCCCACAGGTAGCGGTCGAAGCTGCCGAAAGCCTGCTGGACGCGTAGGAAGGCGCGCGCGTTGTCGACCGCGGCGGTTACTTTCAGGCGGTTGCGGATGATCCCGGCGTCTTGCAGCAGTTCGGTGAGCTTGGTCCCGTCATAAGCGGCGATGCAGGCGGCGTCGAAACCGTCGAAGGCGCGGCGGAAGTTCTCGCGCTTGTACAGCACGGTGCGCCAGCTCAGCCCGGCCTGGAAACCCTCCAGCAGCAGGAACTCGAACAGGCGTTGGTCATCGTGCAGCGGCGTGCCCCATTCTTTATCATGGTAAGCCGTGTAGAGCGGATCGTTGAGCGGCGCCCAGCCGCAGCGGGTGGTCACAGGCGCTTCCTCATGATCGGGCGTTCGGGCTTGCGGCGGGCGGCTTCTTCAAAGCCGGCCTGCAGGAAAGTATCGAACAGACCGGTGAAGAGCTGCTGCGGGCTGGGTTTGGCGATCTTCGGCTGCACCGGGTAGCCTTCTAGAATCTGCGCCCCGTGATCGCGGGCGTAATCCACGGCGGCGGTGAGCAGGGCCAGGTTCAGGCCGCGGCGGCGGTAGGCGCGCCCGGTGTAGAAGCACACCACCGACCAGACCGGCAGATCGTCGATCGGGGCCAGGTTGCGCGAGGCGTTCAGGGTGGGAAAATCGGCGCGCGGGCCGAGTGAAACCCACCCGGCGGGGGCCGGGCGGCCGTCTGCGCCGGGCAGGTAGGCCAGCAGTGCGTGGACCGCGCCGGACTGGATCAGCTGCTGCAGCGCCTGGCGGTTCTGCTCTCCGCTGTGCTGCTCATACTGCGGGCGGCGCACGCGCCAGTACATGCACCAGCAGCCGGCGCAGGCGCCGTTGGGGCCGAACAGGGTTTGCAGGTCATCCCAGCGCTGCGGGGTGACCGGGTAGATTTCAGGGGCAGAGTCCATAGGGTGATTTCCTCAGAACAGGCTGGGCTGCCGGGGCGTCTGGGGGTCTGGCCCCTGCCAGCCAAAGCGCTTCAGGTCGACGCGCTGCCGGTCATCAAAGCGCACGCCTTCCTCTTCCAACAGCTGGCGCTGGCGGTCTTCGCTGCCGTCGCGCAGGCTGATCTTGCCCTGGGCGTTGATCACGCGCTGCCAGGGCACATCGCTGGGGCAGGCTGCCATCGCCCCGCCCACCCAGCGCGGGCCCAGGGCGCGGTAGGCCTGCTCGTCCAGGCCGGGCGGCGCACCCACCAGGGCCGCCACCTGACCGTAGGTAGCCACCTGGCCGGGCGGGATCTGCCGCACCAGCTCCCATACCTTCAGGCGGTACTCGATCGGGTCGGGGGGAGAGGCGAACGCAGGCATAGCTGTACTATACCTGAACGCATGTTCCGAGTCAAGGATGGTCTTTCGGTCAATCCACCGGCAGTGTGATGGTGAATACGCTGCCTTGCCCGGGGACGCTGGAGGCGGTTAGCGTGCCGCGGTGGCGCTCGACGATCTTGCGGCAGATCGCCAGGCCGATGCCGTTGCCCTCATATTCGCTGCGCCCGTGCAGGCGCTGGAAGGGCTGGAAGATGCGCTCGACGTACTGCATGTCAAAACCGATGCCGTTGTCTTCGACCAGGATCTGCACGGTGGACGGCGCGGCCAGCTCGCCCGGCAGATCGCCGTCTGGGGCAAGGTCGGCCGGCGGCGGGCGGCGGCTGGAAACGCGCACCTGCGGCGCAGTCCCCGGAGCGTGGAACTTCAAGGCGTTGGCCAGCAGGTTTTGGAACAATTGGCCCATCTGAGTTGGGTCGCCGTGAATCTGCGGCAGATCGGCCACTTCCACCACCCCCCCGCAGCGCTGGATGCGCAGTTCCAGGTCTTGCAGCACTTGCTGCAGCACCTGGTTCAGCGCCAGGGGAATGTGCTGACCGCCGTGGGTGTTGACGCGCGAGAAAGCCAGCAGGTCGGTCAGCATCACGTCCATGCGCTCGGTGGCGTTCAACATGCGCCCCAGGTAATCTTTCTCGGTGGCGTCCAGCTTGGCATAGGCCAATTCGTTGAGCAGCCCGCCGAAGGCTTGCACCTTGCGCAGCGGCTCTTGCAGATCGTGCGAGATGATGAAGGCGAAATCCTCCAGATCTCGGTTCGAGCGCTCCAGTTCGGCGGTGCGCTGGGCCACGCGCTGCTCCAACTCCTCATTGGCGATGTGCAGGGCGGCCTGGGCCTGCTGCAGCAGCAGTGGGGTGGTGACGCCCGAGGCGAGCACCGCATCCACCTTATCGGTGATCAGGGCCTGGATGGTGGCGTTGGCCTCGCTCAACTGCTGTTCCAGCTCGCGAATGCGGGCTTCGTGCTGCGCCGCGCCTGGCAGCGGGTTATTCTGTGGACTCATGCTCGCCTCTCACCAGCCCCAGGCTCAACAGTACCTGGCGGCTGTCGCTCAGGTCGCCCATCAGGCGCACCTTCGGACCGGGCTGCAGCCGCACCAGGGTGGGGGTGACCAGCACCTGGTCCTCGAAGGCGCGCAGCGGCTGCTGCAAGATATCTACCAACTCGATCTCAAACGGCCCAACCACGTATTCCTGGCACAGGCGTTGCAAATTGTCAATCGCGCGTTCGGAGTGCGGCGCACCCCCGGCGATATACAGGCGGAATTTCCAATCCGAGGCCGGCTTATCGGTCTGCGCGAATGCATCACCCATCCATCACGCTCCTGTAAGACTGCCGTTCTGGCCGGCGTCCAGATGGCCGCCGCGCAGGGTTCGCCGCTCGTCCAGGTCCACCTGGTGCTGGCGGTCTTCGCGCCCGATCTCGCTGTCCAGCAGATCCAATTCGACCTGCTGGGAGGCCAGCTCCTGTTGGATAAGCTCCAGGCGGGCGCGCGCTTCCGCCTGTTTCAGCATCAGGCTGCGCCGGCGGTTTTGCTGCTCGAGGTGCATTTGCTGGCGCGCTTCCCGGTCGGCGGCTTCTTTTTCAGATCGCAGGGTGCCCATCAGCACCGCCCCGCCGGCGGTGTAGGCGTCGGTGAGGGATATGCCCTGGCTGCTGAGCACCAACTCGCGCACCTGTTTGGAATGCTGGGTGCCGCGCGCCTTGATGATGGTCAACGCCCGGTTGCGCTCGCCTGCCTGCACCACGTATGAGAGGTGGATCCACGCGTCTGCGATGGTGGAGATCTCGATTGGAGTGGCTTCCACCTCCGGGTTATTCTCCTGCAGCAGGCTGGTCAGGAAGAGGGTGATGTTGGCGGCTTTGGTCTCATAGATCAGGCGCTGGGCCACGGTTTTGGCCAGCTGCTCGCCGCCGGCGATGGCCATCGCCGAAAGCGGGTCGATCACCAGCACCTGGGGTTGGTGTTCACGCAGCAGGCGCTTGATCTGCACCAGGTGCTCGACGGCGTTCTGCACTTCGGCGCGGGTGGAGTAGATCCTCAGCATACCGGATTGGACGTGCTGCCGCAGCCCCAGGTTGACGGAAGCCAGGTTACGGATGATCTCGTTGGGGCCTTCGTCAAAGCTGACATACAGCGCCCGCTCGCCGCGCCGGCAGGCGGCGTGGGCGAAAGCGCCCGCCAGGGTCGATTTCGAGGTCCCGGGCGAGCCGGTGATCAACACGCTGCTGCCGCGCAGATAGCCGCCGGAGAGCATGACGTCCAGGCGCTCAATGCCGGTGCTGATGCGCTCGTTAGAGACCGGGTAGGTCATGCCGAAGAGGCTCAGGTTGGGCACCTGGATGCCGTCCGGGCCGATCACCAGGCTGGCGGCGTTTTCGGCAAAGGACGAGCCGCGGTATTTGACCACCGTCAGGCTGCGGTTTGAGACGTTCTCGATCATACCGCGTTTCAATTCGATCACGCAGTCGGCCATGTACTGCAGGTAATCGCGCTGGTCGGGCAGGGCACTGCCGGGCAGCTGGGCTTTGGAGGTGATGATGCCGGTGAAGCGGTGGTTGGCCAGCCATTCGTGGATGCGCTGCATCTCTTCCATTTCTGCGTATGGGTTGCGCAGGTGGTTAAGCAGCACGTCGGCCGAGTCGAACACGATGCGGGTGAGCTTGCCGGTGGCAGCGCTCATATCCTGGCTCTTGGCCAGCAGCCCGGCCAGCATACCGGTCAGGTCGAACCCGCCGGTTTTGATCTGGCTGACCGACATGCGAGCGTCCAGGAAGAACAGCTGCTGCTCGACCAGCGCCGGCAGCTCCCAGCCGAACGAGGCGGCGTTCTGGAAGATCTGGGCCGAATTCTCTTCAAAGGCAACAAAAATGCCCGGTTCGCCATACAACCGAGCGCCGTTAACCAGCGTATTCAAGGCGAAGACGGTCTTGCCGCTGCCCGGGCCGCCAAGTAGGAGCGTGGTGCGGCGGCGGGGCAAGCCGCCACCCGTGATTTCGTCAAACCCTTCGATCCCGGTCAGCGCCTTTTCGATAGTACCGGGGGCTATGTTGGACTCGATCTCACTCATATTCGCCTCGTTTTCAATTATTATGCTCCACACCCTGGCTGTATTGTAACCGGAATTGTTTTTAATGACGGTCCAATTCCGGGCGGCGGGCGAGCGGTGCGCTTACCTTGCGGATCGGGCGGTTGACAGGGCGCGAAAACGCGGTAGGATAAGGCCAGCATACCGATGATGATCCAAATTCGCCTGCGGGGCCGCCTCGCCTATGTCTGATGCTTCTTCCGCCAACCGGCGCATCGCCCGCGCCGCCGGGACGGTGATGTTCGCGCTGGTTTTCTCCAACCTGGCTGGGCTGGCGCGGCAGATCCTGATCGCCAGCGCCTTTGGCACGCGGGTCGAGATCGACGCGTTCAACGCCGCCAACCGGGTCTCCGAAACGCTCTTTAACCTGGTGGCTGGCGGGGCGCTGTCTTCGGCGTTCATCCCGGCCTTCACCGCCCTGCTGGCGCGCGAAGAGCGCCGGCGCGCCTGGCGGCTGGCCTCGGCGATCGCCAACCTGATCGTGCTGCTGCTGGCGCTGCTCAGCGCGCTGGCGGCGTTCTTCGCCCCGTGGGTGGTGCGCTGGGCCCTGGCCCCGGGTTTCGCCGCCGACCCGGCGCAGGAGCAGCTGACGATTGACCTGCTGCGCATCATGCTGCCCTCGGCGGTGATCTTCGGGTTAAGCGGCCTGGTGATGGGGGTGTTGAACTCGAACCAGGTGTTCCTGGCCCCGGCGCTGGCGCCCACGCTGTATCAGTTGGGCCTGATCTTCGGCGTGACGGTCCTGGCGCCGCGGCTGGGGATCTACGGGCTCGCGGTGGGCGTGCTGATCGGCGCGACGCTGCACCTGCTGCTGCAGCTGCCCAGCCTGGCGCGCCTGGGCGGCAGGTACAGCCTGGACCTGGGGCTGGACTCGCCCGATGTGCGGGAGGTGGCGCGCCTGATGGGCCCGCGCCTGTTGGGCGTGGCGGTGGTGCAGCTTAATTTCTGGATTAACACGCGCCTGGCGTCGCAGTTCGCCGAGGGCAGCGTGACCGGGATCGTGCTGGCCTTCAGCCTGATGCTCACCCCGCAGCAGGCCATCGCCCAGTCGATCGCCATCGGCGCTATGCCCACCTTTTCGGCCCAGGCGGCGCTGGGCAAGCTGGACGAGATGCGCCGCTCGCTGGCGGCCAGTTTACGCGGGGCGCTGGTACTGGCTATCCCGGCCACGTTGGGGCTGATCCTGCTGCGGCAGCCGCTGGTGGCGCTGCTTTACGAACACGGCCAGTTCGACGCCCGCTCCACCGAGCTGGTGGCCTGGGCGCTGCTGTGGTATACCGCCGGGTTGGTGGGCCATTCGCTGGTTGAGATCCTATCGCGCGCCTTCTATGCCCTGCACGATACGCGCACCCCGGTGCTGGTGGGGGCGGGGGCGATGAGCCTGAATGTGGTTTTCAGCTACCTGTTCGCGGCCTGGTTCACCCGGCTGGGGTGGATGCCGCACGGCGGGCTGGCGCTGGCCAACAGCGTCGCAACGGCGCTGGAGGCGGCGCTGCTGGTGTGGCTGATGCACCGGCGGCTGGGCGGGCTGGAGGGCGGGTTGGTCTGGCAGGGGGCGCTGCGATCCGGACTGGCGGCGGCGGCGATGAGCGCCGCCCTGCTCGGCTGGCTGGCGCTGACCGGCGGCGGTCCTGCTGCGCTGGCGGCTGGCGGGGGTGTGGCGCTGGGCGGGTTGGTTTATGGGCTGGCGGCGCTGCTGCTGGGCATCGACGAAGCCCATGCGGTGCTGCGCCTGGTGCGGAGGCGGCTGGCGCGATGAACTTCTTGCGCCGTATCCCGCTGGCCACGCGCATTTACCTGACCCTGCTGGTCTACCTGGCGGCGGCGCTGGGGGTGCTGGCGCTGGCGCGCTATGCCGGGATGCCGCTCACCCCGGGCGGGCTGGCCGGCTGGCTGGCCGGGCGCACGCCCACCCCGGCGCAGCCCACACCGGCCCCGTTCCCCACCCCCGCGCCCACCGCTACCTACCCGCCCGGCGTGGCCTGGCTGCGCGCCGGCGGCCCGGCGCCGATCCTGAGCGATCCCCGCCCCGACAGCCAGGCGCTGGCGCTGCTCAACGCCGGCGATACGGCCCAGGTGATCGGGGTCAGCCCCGACCAGCAGTATTGGGCCATCCGCGTGCCACTGTTCGAGAGCGGGCAGGGCTGGGTGCCGGCCGGGCAGGTGATCGTGCAGAACAGCGCCGGAGTGCCGGTAATCGAAGCCGGGCCGGGCGGGCCAAAGCCCGGCGGGCCGCTGCCCACCGACCAGCTGCCGCTGGCCGAGATGACCACCACGGTCAACGTGCGCAAGCTGCCCGGGCTGGATGCGGCGCGCATCGGCACGCTCAAGCCGGGCGAACTGCTGCCGGCCGAAGGCCTGAGCGAGGACGGTTTCTGGGTGGCGCTGAAACTGCCTGACGGGCGCACCGGCTGGGTCTCAATCGACTATGTACGCCTGACCAACAAAGACAACCTGGCAGTGGTGACGATCGCGCCGACGGTGCTGGGCACACGCTTCCCCACCGCCGCGCCCGGGTCGGCCTTCCTGGTGTCCAGCTGGTCGGTGAACATCCGCGGCGGCCCGGGCGGCGAATACCCTGTGATCGGGCAGATGAGCCAGGGCGAAACGGCCCCGGTGGTGGGGCGCAGCGCCGATGGAACCTGGTGGCAGATCGCCTATTTCGGCGCAGCCGACCAGCTGGGCTGGGTGGCGGCCGATTACGTGCAGGTGGCCAACCCGCAGGGCGTCCCGGT
>JBJSYW010000355.1:0-2530 GCA_046089985.1 Chloroflexota bacterium | reverse complement strand
CGCCGGAAGGCGAATTGTCCGTTTCGAGCGGCGCACCGGAGAGATGAATGAAGACATCCTCCAGCCCCGGCTCGCCGGGTAGCACCGACTGCACCTGCACCCCGGCCGCCTGCAGGGCTGCTTGCAGCGCGCCCGCGCCGGTGCCGGGGCGGGTGATGGCGCGCAGGTGGTCGCCGGCCAGGGCGGTGCGCGTGACCGGCGCATTGCTGCCGACGGCCAGGCGCTCCAGCGCGGCCAGGCCGGTCAGCAGCGGGGCGGCATAGATCTCGAACACCTCGCCGGGGACGAAGCGCTCCTTCAACGCCAACGGGGTATCGATGGCCATCAGCTTCCCACTGCGCATCAGCCCCACCCGGTTGCAGTATTCGGCCTCGTCCATATAGTGGGTGGTGACCAGGATGGTGACCCCCTGCGACGACAGATCGTAGATCAGATCCCAGAAGGCGCGCCGGGCGGTGGGGTCGACGCCGGAAGTCGGTTCATCCAGGAACAGCAGGCGCGGGTTGTGCACCAGGGCGATGCCCAACGCCAGGCGCTGCCGCCAGCCGGTCGACAGCCCGGCGGTCAGGGCGGCTTCGTGCCCGGTCAGGCCCACGTGGGCGATAGTTTCAGCAATGCGCGCTTTGCTGCGGATGCCGTACACCCCGCCGTAGAACTGCAGGTTTTCCCACACCGTCAGGTCATCGTAGATGGCGAACTTTTGCGACATGTACCCGCACACGGCGCGGATCTGCTCCGGCTGGCGGGCGATATCAAAGCCGAGCACGCTGGCGCTGCCGCTGGTGGGCAGCAGCAGGCCCAGCAGCATGCGGATGGTGGTGGTCTTGCCGCAGCCGTTTGGCCCCAGGTAGCCGACGATCTCGCCGGGCTGGACGGTGAACGACACGTGATCCACGGCGGTGAACTCGCCAAAGCGGCGGGTGAGTTGATCGACCAGGATGGCAGGCTCGGGCATCGCTAGGCCGGCTCCTCTTCGGCCAGGGCCATAAAGACATCTTCCAGCGTGGCGGGGATGGCGCGGGCTTCGGCCGATGCGGCCCCGGCAGCCAGGGCTGCCGCTTGCAGGCGCTCGATCACCGCGCCAGCGCCGCCCGGCTGATCGGCGTCGCCCAGCTGGCCGACGCCGCCCGGCGCTTTCAGGCGCAGGTGCAGCCGGTCTCCAAAGGTGCGCACATCGTCGACCGCCGGGTCCTGGGCGGCGGCGGCGCGCAGCACGGGCAGCGGTGCGCCGCGCAGCTCGAGGATGCGCTCTTCCAGCATCGCGCGCAGCCGGCAAGGGGTGCCTTCGGCGACGATCCGGCCGCGACGCATAAAACCCAGCCGGTGACAGCGGGCAGCCTCGTCCATGTAGGGGGTTGAGACCAGCACGCACACTCCCTGTCCATCGGCCGGCTCGGACACCAGGCGGATGATCAGCTGCCAGAAATCCTGGCGGGTCACCGGGTCAACCCCGGTGGTCGGTTCGTCCAGCAGCAGCACGCGCGGGCGGGTCACCAGGGCGCTTGCCAGGCCCAGCTTTTGCTTCATCCCGCCGGAGAGCTGACCGGCGCGGCGGTTGGTGAACTGGCCCAGGCCGACGAACTCCAGGATTTGCATGCAGCGTGGGCGCCATTCGGCGGCGGGCAGGCCGCGCAGCTCGGCGAAGAAGCGGATGTTTTCCAGCACGGTCAGGTCTTCGTATAGCGAGAAGCGCTGCGACAGGTAGCCGATGTTGGCGCGGGCCTGCTCGGGTTGTTTGAGCAGATCGATGCCGCAGATGCGGATAACTTGCGCGTAGCCATCCAGGGGCGTGGGCTGGTAGGCCCCGCACAGCAGGCGCAGGGTGGTGGTTTTTCCGGCTCCATCCGGCCCAACCAGCCCGTAGATTTCGCCCGCGCTGACCTGGAAGCTGACGTCGTGCACCGCCTGCTTCTCGCCAAAGTGGCGTTCCAGGTGCTGCGCTTCGATCAGCAGGTCTGCGGTAGGCTGGAGCATGGCTGCGCCTCAGCGTTCAAAATCGACATCCACCGGCATACCGGGTTTGAGCTTGCCGTCCGGGTTGGCGATCGAGAGCTCAACGGCGAAGACTGTGCTGCGCCGCCCTTCGCTGGTTTGCACGTTGCGCGGGGTGAACTCGGCCTGGTCGGCGATGTAGCTCACCGTGGCGGTGAAAGACTGGCCGGGATACGAGTCCACCGTCACGCCGGCGACCTGGCCGAGAGCTATCTGCCCGTAGCGATCTTCAGGCACGTAGACGGTGATGGTCAGCTCAGAAAGCTTGCCGATCGTCATCAGCGTTGCGCCCGGCTGCACCACTTCGCCGGCCTGCACCGTGCTCGACAGCACCACCCCGTCCACCGGAGAGACCACGGTCAGCTTGTCGATCTGCACGTCCAGCAGGTCAATCTCGGACTGGGCCTGCACCAGGGCGGCCTGGGCGGTATCCAGACGGGTGTGGGCGGCGTCAATGTTGACCTGGGCCGCCTCCAGGGCGGCTTCGGCCTGGCGTGGGGCGGCGTCGATCGCCGCCAGGCGTGCCTGCAGAATGGCC
>JBJSYW010000354.1:0-10875 GCA_046089985.1 Chloroflexota bacterium | reverse complement strand
CGGCGTGTGCTCCTGCCCGTCCTCGGCGATGTAGCTGCAGCCCAGCCGCGCCGGCTGGATGAAGTCGACCTGGATCGTGGAGAGCCGCCTTCTACGGCCCGAAGGCCGACTTCATCGCCCGCGACGTGCTGGGGCGCGAGTGGCAGCTCTCCACGATCCAGGTCGACTTCATCCAGCCGGCGCGGCTGGGCTGCAGCTACATCGCCGAGGACGGGCAGGAGCACACGCCGGTGGTGCTGCACCGGGCGGTGACGGGCACCACGGAGCGCTTCCTGGCGGTGGTGATTGAGCACTTTGCCGGAGCTTTCCCGGTCTGGCTGGCCCCGCAGCAGGTGGCGCTGATCCCGATCGCCGACCGGCACGTGGCCTACTGCAGCGAGGTGGCGCAGAAGTTGAAACAGGCCGGGCTGCGCGTGGAAGTCGATGACCGCGGCGACCGGATGAACGCCAAGATCCGCGACGCCCAGAAGCAGAAGATCCCTTACATGCTGGTGGTGGGCGACCAGGAGATGGAGAACGGCCAGGTGGCGCTGCGCCTGCGCTCGGGCGAGAACCCGGGGGTGCTGTCGCTGGACGACTTCCTGGCCCGCGCTGCCAAAGACATCGAAGAAGGCAATTAGCGGCTAAAGCGCCGGGGGCGGTCCAGCAGACTGTGGACCGCCTCCGGTGTGGAATTTGCAAAATTGTCCTGCGCGTAGATTGACGATTTGCCCATTATTTGGTATCATCCTTGGGCTAACGGCCTCGGTGTTTTACCGGAGGCATTGATGTTTGTATTCGAAGATTTGCAAAGGAGCGGTCTATCAGCGCGCTAAACTACCGTGTGAATGAAACCATCCGCGTTCCGCAGGTCCGCCTGATTGGCGCCAACGGGGAAAACGTGGGCGTTGTGGATACCAACGAAGCCCTGCGTATGGCCCGAGACGCCGAGCTGGACCTGGTTGAGGTAGCTCCCAACTCAGACCCCCCGGTGTGCCGGATTATGGATTTTGGCAAGTTCGTTTACGAACGCGCCAAAAAGGAACGCGAGGCCAAAAAGGCGCAGACCAAGATTGAGGTCAAAGAAATTCGCCTGCGGCCGAAGACAAACGAACACCACCGCGATTTCAAGGTCCGGGATGCCCGCAAGTGGCTGGTGGAAGGCAACAAGGTGAAGGTGCGCATCCGCTTCCGTGGGCGCGAGATCAGCTACCCCGAGATTGCCCTGACGGACTTGAAAGAAGTCGCCGAGGCTTTGGCCGACGTGGCTGTGGTGGAACAGCCGCCTGCCCTGGAAGGGCGCACCATGCTGATGGTGCTGGCCCCGGGCAAGGCGCCGAAGAAAAAGTAGCGCAGCGCCTGCAAGACCTTCTGGATGTTGGTAAGTACTCCGCGGAGCTGACCAGGTCCGCGGAGATTTGTGTGAAAGAGAGGAGTTCGATCGTGGCACGCAAGCAAACCGTTGGTAAGTATAAGCTCAAGACGCACAAGGCGACTTCGAAGCGCTTCCGGGTCACCGGCTCGGGCATGCTGGTTCGCACCAAGATTGGTAAGAGCCACCTGCGCCGCCGCACCCCCAAGCGCGTCAAGGCCCTGTTCACCGAGATGCCCGCTGTCAAAGGCCGTGGGATCATCAAGCGTGTGCACCGCCTGGCCCCGTACCTGAAGAAGGCCGACTAAGCGCGTCGACCGAGGCGCGCTCGCGCGCCCGGGACTGTAAGGATTGGCGGGGGCCTGGCCCCCGGAATAAACCCCGGAGAGCGGCCGTTGGGTGCGTATAACGGGCAGGAGACTGCCGGCGCCCAGGGGTACGCAGGAGAGTAATGCAATGGCTCGTGTAAAGACTGGACCGTTTCGTCGCCAGCACCATAAGAAAGTATTGAATATCACCAAAGGCCAGTTTGGCACCCGGCACCGCTTGTTCCGCCGCGCCAACGAAGCAATGCTGAAGAGCCTGTGGTATGCCTACCGGGACCGCCGGCAGCGCAAGCGCGACCTGCGCAAGCTGTGGATCGCGCGCATCAACGCCGCCGCCCGCATAAACGGCACTACCTACAGCCGCCTGATCCATGGGATGAAAGAGTCCCAGATCCTGCTCAACCGCAAGATGCTGGCCGACCTGGCTGTGCGTGACCCGCAGGTGTTCGCCGCCGTGGTTGCACAGGCGAAGAACGCCTAGCGTTCATAACCTCCTCTGATGGTCTGGCGCAGCGCTCCCGGGCGCTGCGCCGTTTTTTAACTCTTAGCAAACCTTTATCTCCCCAGCGCGACCCGGCAGCACCCAGTACGTAAGCAGAATAGTATAATGATTCGCACGTGGAGGGTATATGGCTGAAGATAAAGAGCGCAAAATCATCCCTTCCGGGGGAGGCTTGTTTAACGATATTGCTGCCCGGGTCAAGCTGGTGCTGCGCCTGATGGGCGATGCTCGCGTCAGCCCGCTGCTCAAGCTGCTGCCGGTCGGTTCGCTGCTGTATTTCCTGATCCCCGACCTGGTGATCGGTCCGTTTGATGATGTGGCGATTATCTGGTTGGGCACTACGGCTTTCGTTGAGATGTGCCCGCCGGCGATCGTCGAAGAGCACATGGAAGCCTTGCGCAGCCAGGCCCTGCCGGGGGAATGGCGTGATGCGCCTCCCGGCGCTGCCCCGCAGGCCCGGCCGCCGCAAGATGATGTTGTGGAAGGTGAGTTCTGGGAAAAGAAATAAGGGGACATTCATGAGATCCATATCACCTGCTGTGAAGCGGGCGGTGCGCGCCTGGTGGGCGCCCCGCCGGCTGGTTTTTGGTTTAACGGTTGTGCTGGCGCTGCTGCTGGCAGCCTGCGGCGCAGCCGATGAAGCCCCGATGGACGCCGCTGCTCCGGGCGGCGGTTCGGCCCCCGACCAGGGGCTGGTCACCCCGCCCCCGGGCGGGGCCGCGCCTGCAGCCGGCAGCGCCGCCTCGCCGCAGGCGAGCGGAGCCGCTGCACCGCAGCCGGCGGGCACGGCTGCTCCTGGCTCGGCTGCCCCAGAGCAACCGACAGTTGACCCGCAAGCCGCCACCCAGGCTGCCGCCGCCCAGACCACCGGCGTGGCTGCCGCTACCCAGGCGGCCCTGCCCGAGACCGGCGCCACACCCGGCCTGGACACGGACCCGGACCTGCCCGACGTGACCGGCCTGCCCGACCCGAACGGTTACGCCTGGCAGCCGGTGGTCGCCGGGTTGGATTCGCCGGTTGGCATGGCCTATGCCCCCGACGGCTCCGGGCGGTTGTTCGTCCTGGAGCAGGCCGGGCGCGTCCGCATCGTGCGCGATGGGCTGATCCTGCCCGAGCCGTTCCTGGATATCCGCGGCCGGGTGGGCAGCCAGGGCAACGAGCAGGGGCTGCTGGGGCTGGCGTTTCACCCGCGCTTCACCGAGAACGGTTTCTTCTATGTGAACTACACCAACTTAGCCGGGGATACGGTGATCGCTCGCTTCCAGGCTCAGCCGGGCAGCCCGAACACCGTCGATGCGGCCAGCGAGAAACAGCTGCTGTTTGTTGAGCAGCCATACGCCAATCACAACGGTGGGGTGGTGCAGTTCGGCCCGGACGGCCTACTCTACCTGGGTCTGGGCGATGGCGGGGCCGCCGGTGATCCGAACGGCAATGCCCAATCGCTGGATACTTTGCTGGGCAAGCTGCTGCGCATCGATGTGGACCGCGGCGATCCGTACGCCATCCCGCCCGGCAGCCTGTTCGCCAACGGCGGCGGCCGGCCAGAGATCTTCGCCTACGGGCTGCGCAACCCCTGGCGTATGGCGTTTGACCGGCGCACCGGCGACCTGTACATCGCCGACGTGGGCCAGAACCAGTGGGAAGAGATCAATTTCCTGCGCGCCGGCAGCGCCGGCCAGTTGAACTTCGGCTGGGATTATTACGAAGCCAGCCATCCCTATGAAGGGCAGCCGCCGGCGGCAGCTGTGCTGATCATGCCGGTGGCCGAGTACGATCACAGCCAGGGTTGTTCGGTGACCGGCGGCGAAGTCTATCGCGGCCGGCAGCTGCCGGCCTGGCAGGGGGTCTACCTGTATGGCGATTTTTGCACCGGGACGGTGTGGGGCCTGGTGCGCGATGCGCAGGGCGCCTGGCAGTCGGCCAGGCTGTTCGAAAACGTGGGCCGCATCACGGCCTTTGGGCAAGACGAAGCCGGTGAGCTGTACCTGGTTGACCGCGCGGGGATGATCTACCGCCTGGCGGCGCGCTGAGCGCGGTGGGCAGATAGGACCGGTGGGGATGAATTGGAAAGCGCATTATCGCCAGGGGCTGCTGCTGTTGGCTCTGGCAGTCTCGATGACCGGGTGCCGGCTGTTCGGCGCGTCCGCGGACGCGCCTGCTCAGCCGGCGCAGCAAACCGCCCCGCCTGGCGCACTGCCGGCGAGCGCCACGCCGGCGGTCATCCCGGCGCAGCCCTCCCCGGCTGCGGGTACGCCGCAAGCGGCGGCTGACCAACCCGGCGCGCCTCCACCCATCCCCACCTCCCTGTCCGACGACCGGCTGCCCGCCCCCCCGGCGGGCGACCCCGGCGCAGCGCTGCTGCCTGCCGAGCGCAGCGCCGCCGATTTGCCAGTGACGGCGCGCTACCGCATCCACCTGCAAGTCGACCCGAGCGGCGAGCGCTTCAGCGGGCGGCAGATCGTGCAGGTGACCAACCGCCAACCGGCAGCCCTGGATGCGCTGTATTTCCGCCTGCTGCCCAACGGCGGCAAGAGCTATGGCAGCGG
This sequence comes from Chloroflexota bacterium, assembly GCA_046089985.1. Classification (GTDB taxonomy): domain Bacteria; phylum Chloroflexota; class Anaerolineae; order Anaerolineales; family UBA4823; genus RBG-16-57-11. The sequence goes on along the minus strand of JBJSYW010000354.1, from coordinate 6,150 downwards.
GAGCCTGGAAGTGAGCGAGGTGCGCCTGGGGGAGACCCGCCTGCAGCCGGCACTGTCGCAGGGCGACTCGGTGCTGGAAGTGCCGCTGCCCGAGCCGCTGGCCCCGGGGGCGGCGCTGGAGCTGGATTTCAGCTTCACCGGGCAGGCCGCGGTGGAATTTGGCGGCGACCATGATAACGGTGGGTACGGCATCTACAATCTGAGCGACGGGGTGCTCTCGCTGGCGAACGCCTACCCGATCCTGGCGGTCTATGACGCCGGCGGCTGGAACCTGGACCCGGTCTCGAACATCGGCGACTCTGTCTACAGCGAAACCGCCTATTACAGTGTGCTGGCGTGCGTGCCGGAGGGCTGGCGGGTGGCAGCCACCGGAGCGACCCTGGAAGGCCCGTACAGCGTGACCGGGGGCCTGGATTGCAGTCGCTTTGAGAGCGGCCCGATGCGTGATTTCTACCTGATCGCCGGGCGCGAGTTCGATGTGCTGGAAGAGCAGGTCGATGGCGTGAACGTGCGCTCGTACTACCTGCCCGGCGACGAGGCGGCTGCGGCCCAGACGCTGGAGACCGCCGCCGCATCGCTGCAGGTCTTCAACCAGCGCTTTGGCCCCTACCCCTTCACCGAACTGGAACTGGTGGAAGCGCCGATGCGCTATGCTTTGGGTGTAGAATACCCGGGTGTGGTGCTGATCGCCCAGGACCTGTACCAGGAAACCGGCGCGCCCGAGTTTCCGATGACCGTGGCCCACGAAGTGGCGCACCAGTGGTGGTACAGCGTGGTGGGCAACGATGTCTTCGATGCGCCATGGCTGGATGAGGGATTGGCTACCTACTCGTCGGCGCTGTACTTTGAAGACGCGGTCAACCCGCAGACCGCCCGCGGCTACCTGGATTTCTGGCGCAGCCGGGTGGACAGCGTCAAGGGCACCGAGAACGACAAACCGGTGGCCGAGAGCCTGAGCTTCTTCGAAGGGCTGGATAACTCCAGCGCCTACAGCCGCATTGTGTACTTGAAAGGGGCTATCTTCTTCGACAGCCTGCGCAAGGAGATCGGCGACGAGGCCTTCTTCCAGGCGCTGCAGCAGTACTACGCTGCCCGGCGCTTCGAGGTCGCCACCGCCCAGGACCTGCTGGGGGCGTTTGAGACCGCGGCCGGGCGCTCGCTGGAGGATTTTTACCGGCCCTGGTTGTACGAACCGGCCCCCTGAGTGAGCCGCGGCCGGCAGATCAAACCAAAACTCCGGAAAGGACTGTATCGGTTGAAATTGGTAAACCAGATAAAAAGATGGATCGCCTGGCTCAGCCTGGCGCTGTTCCTGGCTGCCTGCCGCGCGCCGGCGCAGGGCGCGCTGCGCGCCGTCACCCAGGCTGCGGATCCCGCCGCCCTCACCGCGCCGGCCGCAGCCGCCCAGCCGCCAACAACGGATCAGCCCGCAGCGCCCTCGCCCGCGCCGCCAACGCCGGCGCCCCCGACCCTGACCCCCACCCCGGCTCCGTCGCCCACACCTGCCCCGCTGCGTTTCGCCGTCATCGGCGATTTTGGCGAAGGCAACCAGGGCGAGCTGGACGTTTCCAACCTGGTGAAAAGCTGGGCGCCGGACTTCATCATCACTGTCGGCGATAACAACTACCCCTCCGGCGCGCCGGAAACGATCGACGCGCACATCGGACAGTATTACCAGGAGTACATCTTCCCCTACCAGGGCGCGTATGGCCCGGGTGGGGCGGTCAACCGCTTCTTCCCCACCCTGGGCAACCACGATTGGGACACCAACCGCGCCCAGGCCCACCTGGATTACTTCAGCCTGCCGGAGAACGAGCGCTATTATGATTTTGTAGCCGGCCCGGTGCACTTCTTCGCCGTCAGCGCCGATTCGCGCGAGCCGGACGGCGTTTCGCCCATCTCGGCCCAGGCGCAGTGGCTGCAGAGCGGCCTGTCGGCCTCCACCACCCCATGGCAGATCGTCTATTTCCACCAGCCGCCCTACTCCTCGGGCCACCACGGCTCGGTGGATTGGATGCGCTGGCCGTTTGCCGCCTGGGGCGCTGATGCCACGCTGGGCGGGCATGACCATACCTACGAGCGCTTGCAGGTGGACGGCATCCCCTACTTCGTCAACGGCCTGGGCGGCGGCCCGATCTATGATTTTGGGGCGGTGCTGCCGGAATCGCAGGCGCGCTACAACAGCGATTATGGGGCCATGCTGGTACAGGCCACCCCGCTGCAGGTGGTGTTCCAGTTTATCACCCGCTCGGGTGAGGTGATCGACAGCTGGACGATCCAGAAGTAGGAAAAATCCCCCTTGACAGGCGCTAAATGACTGTGATAGACTTACCTAAGCTTAACTAAGGCTTAATTTTTAGAAAGGAGAGGCGCAACCCATGATCAAGAATTATGCTGACCAGGTCGTTTGCTTTGCCGCCGTTGGCGGTGGCAGCGACGTTCCTTCTCGGGGTGCGCCTGTCGATCGGTAAGATCGCAGCCTGCTGATACCAGCAGCCACGGGCGTGCTTCGCACCCGTGGCTGTTTTCTTTTTGGGCCCAGGCCCGCCAGCCAGCCACGCGGTGATGTGTGGCTGGCTTTTTTGTTGGACTGGATCAAGGAGCACTTTATGACTGCGGCAGTGGTTGTGCAAAACGCCACCAAACAATATCGACGCCCCACCCCTGTGAGTTCCTGGCAGGGGCGCACAGCCACGCTGGGGCAGGCCACCGCAGTGAGCGTCCTGAACCAGGTCTCGCTGGCGATTGGGGTGGGCGAAATCTTCGGGGTGGTTGGCCCGGAAGGGGCGGGCAAATCAACCCTGGTGCACCTGTTGGCCGGGCAGAGCCTGCCGGACAGCGGCCAGGTGGTCCTGTTCGGTTGGGATACGGGCCGGCATGCCGGGCAGGTGCGGCGGCTGGTGAACCGCGTATCCGGCGAGGCCAGCTTTTTTCGCCGCCTGTCGGCGTTTGAGAACCTGGTGTTGAGCGCCCAGCAGGCCGGGGTGGGCGGGCATGAAGCCCGCCGCCAGGTGCTGGAGACGCTGCAGCGCCTCGGCTTTGATGAGTATGCGCTGCACCTGCCGAGGGGGCAGCTCAGCCGCAGCCAACAGGCCCTGGTGGGCATCGCCCGGGCGCTGGCGCCCTGCCCGCCGCTGCTGGTGCTGGACGAACCGCTGCGCGACCTGGAGCCGACGGCGCGCCGGCGGGTGCTGGAGTTAATCACCGATCTACGCGCCGGTCACCAGGTGACCGTGGTGATTGCCACCCGTGATTGGGTGGAAGCGGCGCTGTTCTGCGACCGCATCGCTTTGCTGGAGAACGGCGAACTGTTAGCCGTGCACACGCTGCGCTCTCCCGGTCCGGTCCTGGCTGCGGCGAGCCTCGACCCGGCGGCCGCGGCCGCCGCCCGGGAACTGGAAATGATTGGATAAGGAGCATCAGGATGACGATTAACGATCAATTGTTTGCCGCTCAGGCGGTCTGCCTGGGACCGATCGACCACGAAAAAGACCCGGCAGTGGAGGCGGCCTGGACGCACGATTCGCGCTACCTGCGTATGTTAACCTGGGAGCCGGCCCGCCCGCTTTCGGCCGCCCAGGTGAAGAAGAAGTACGAGAAGATCGAAAAAGAGCGCGATGAAAAGCGCAGCGGCTTCTATTTCACCATCCGTATGCGCGCCGATGACCGCCTGGTGGGCTTCGTCCACCTGCCGCGGGTGGAGTGGAACAATGGCGCGGCCTTCCTGTCGATCGGCATCGGCCGGGCGGAAGACCGCGGCCGCGGCTTTGGCAGCCAGGCGCTGCAGTTGGCGCTGCACTACGCCTTCCGCGAACTGAACCTGTACCGCATGACGGTGGTGGTTCCTGAATACAACCGGGTCGGGCTGCGCCTGTTCGAGCAGGCCGGGTTCACCCGGGAGGTGTGCTGCCGCCAGGCGCTCTTCCGGGAGGGGCGCGCGTGGGATCTGATCCACCTGGGCCTGCTGCGCAAGGAGTGGCTGGCCTTGAATTCACTGCAGGAGGAGCAAGCATGAAGGACGATACGCTAAAACAGGACGATCTGCTGCGCGGCGAGTTGGTGCGGTTGGTGGTGGAAGAGCCGGAAGTTCTGGCGCAGACCTATGTGCGCTGGTTCCGCGATTCGGAGTGGTCGCGCCTGATGGACTCCGGCCCGGCTTACCCGCACTCGGTCTATGCGCTAAAAAAATGGATCGAGGAAGATCAGCCGGAAGAGTCGGGCCGCGACTACGTCTTCCAGATCCGCACCCTGGCGGATGACCGGCTGGTCGGTGATATCGGCCTGGAAGGCTTCAAGCACGGTCGCCCGGATGCCTATGTGGGCATTGCCATTGCAGCCGGGATGACTGGGGTAAGGGCTACGGCACGGATGCCATGCGCGTGCTCCTGCGCTATGCGTTCCAGGAACTACCGCTGAACCGGGTGACCCTGAACGTGTTCGAGTACAACCCGCGCGCTGTCCGTTCGTACGAAAAGGCCGGCTTCCGGGTTGAAGGGCGCGTGCGCGGCGGGTTGAACCGGGACGGCAAGCGGTATGACATGATCTACATGGGCATCCTGCGCGCGGAGTGGGAAGCGCTGCAGGGGCTGCCCGCCGCCGGCGATCAGCGCCGCCTGCCGCACGGCTTTACAGACCGCCCGGCGGCGATAGAAGATATCGACGCCATCGTGCAGGCGATCAACGCCTGGAGCCGCGAACTGACCGGCGGCAGCGATCTCAAGCCGGAGGATCTGCGCCAGCAGTTCGAGATCCCGGTCTTCCACCTGGAGCGCGATACCCGCGTGGTGGTGGATCCGGCGGGCGAAATCGCCGGCTACTGGGAGCTGTGGGACACCAGCGACCCGCACGTGGTTATGAACGCCTGGGGCATCGTCCAGCCGCGCTGCAGCGGGTTGGGGATCGGCGCGTACCTGATCGATTGGGCCGAGCAGCGCGCCCGCAGCGCCATACACCTGGCTCCGCCCGATGCACAGGTGTCGCTGCACGCCTACCTGCGTTCCAACGACGTGCGCAGCCGGCGCCGCTACCGGGACGCCGGATACGAGCACATCCGCAATTCGCTGCGCATGCTGATCGACCTGAACGAAGCTCCGCCGGAACCGGTGATGCCGGACGGCATCCAGATCCGCGCCATGCGCCCCGGGGTCGACGATGAAGCCATGACGCATGCCGTGCGCGAGTCTTTCCGGGACCACTGGGGCTTCGTCGAACGCCCCTTCCAGGATGACCTGGACCGCTACCGCTGGGAGATGGCCCACGATCCGCACTTCAAGCCCGAACTGTACCTGCTGGCCTGGGACGGCGACCAGATCGCCGGGATCTCGCTGTGCAGCGATTACTTCGATGAGGATGAGGCGATGGGCTGGGTCAGCACGCTGGGGGTGTGCCGGGAATGGCGCAAGCGCGGCCTGGGGCTGGCCCTGCTGCAGCAGTCGTTCGTCGAACTGTACCGCCACGGTAAGGCCAGGATCGGTCTGGGCGTGGACGCTGAAAGCCTGACCGGCGCGACCCGCCTGTACCTGAAAGCTGGGATGCGCCCCGACCCGCTGCACGAGTTCCACCTGTATCACAAAACGCTGCGCCCGGGCAAAGACCTGAGCACGCAGTCGGTATAAATGGCAAAGTGACCTTGTGGAGGCAGGTATGGATGCAGAACCACGCCCCTATCGGGATGACCGGGACCGCCTGGCGATCGAGCAGCTGCTGGCGCGCGGGCGGATGGCCGGCGGCGGCGCTTATTACGTCCACCCCGGCGATCTGCGCTGGTGGATCTATTACGCTCTGCCCGATGATGACCTGCGCCCTTACCTGTACCTGTGGGAGCAGGATGGACAGCTGATCGGCTGGAGCCTGCTCTCGCGGCGCGACGAGTGCTTCGATGTCTTTATGGCGCCCGAGTACCACGGCGCGCCGCAGATGGAGCGGGCCTACGCCTGGGCGATCGAGCGCGGCGAGCAGGTGATGCGCCGGGATGGTTCGGTCAGGCTGCACAAATACTGGAACCTGGCGGGTGATGCGCCGACCACCGACCTGCTGGCCCGCCACGGCTTCCAGCCGTCCAGCGCCTCGGCCTCCTTCCGGCGCGACCTGCACCTGCCGGTCAGCTCGCCGCGCCTGCCGGACGGTTTCTGCATCCGCCCCTGCCGCGGG
>JBJSYW010000353.1:0-6027 GCA_046089985.1 Chloroflexota bacterium | reverse complement strand
GCGGCTTCCGGGTTGTCGCGGTAAACCGCGTTGATCACCTTGACCGCCGCATACCGGCTGCGGCGCAGGTCCACCGCCCGGTAGACGCGCGCCATACCGCCCTTCCCCAGCAGCGATTCGATGTAATAATCGGCCAGCCGTGTATTCACCAATGAATCGTGCGCCGCCAAGCCACCGTCCTTCTCCGCCGCGGCGGAACCAACCTGTAGCCCCCTTCGTCTATCCCGCGTCATTATGCCATACACCGGCAGTTCAGGCAAGGAACGCCGCCGCCCGGCGTGGGAGATTCCGTATTGCCGAAGGCGCGCCCGGCTCGTATAATGAGGCTTAGAATGAGGGATACTGCGTTGTTGTGGTGGCTGGCGATAGCCGGGCTGGTGTTTTTGCTGGCCGGGGCGATTTCGGCCGTGCTGGTGCGCCTGGACCTGCAGCGCCGCCGGGTGTACGGCGGCGAGCGCTGGCTTTGGCTGGCGCTGGCTGTGCTGCTGCCCGGCTTTGGCCTGGGGGTGTACTACTTCATTCGCCTGCTGAACGCCTTCCTGGCCCCCGGCGATGACGGCCAGCCGCCGCTGTGGGTGACGCGCATGAAGCGCCCGGCCGGCGCGCCAGGCGACCTGCCGCCGGGGAAAGGCGCCACGATCCCAGCCATCGACCTGCTGCGCCCGCCTGCGCCGCTTGCGCCGCCCGCCCACCCGGCCGCCCGCAGCACGGCGCGCCTGGCAGTGATCGGCGGGCCGGAGAACGGGCGCACCTTCACCCTGGCGCGCCTGCCGGTGGTTATCGGGCGCGGCCATGAAGTCGAAATCGCCCTGGACGCCGACCAGGCCGTCTCGCGCCGCCACGCCGAACTGTACCTGCATGCCGGCACGCTGCGCATCCGCGACCTGAACAGCGCCCACGGCACGCAGGTCAACGGCCGCCCTTTCGGCGACCAGCCGCTGCAGCCCGGCGACCGGATCGAGATCGGCCGCAGCCTGCTGCAGCTGCAGGTTGAAGGATGGGGCGCATGAGCGGCGCAGCCCCGCCCGGACCCCCGCCCCAGCCCGCCGGCTGGCGCGCGCGCCGCGTGGGCCGTGGTCTGCGCGGCTGGATCGGCGTCCTGCTGCCCTGGATGCCCGGCCAGGTGCGCCCCGGCGAGGTGCTCGACAGCCTGCTGTCCATCCTGCTCGACCGCTCCGGGCAGGTCAGCGATGTGGACTTCCAGCGCTACGCCCCCAACCGCTTCATCATCGAACTGGCGCCGGGCAATTACCGCCAGAATTACCAGCCGATCGAGGCCCGCATCCTACAGCAGTGGCAGCAGCGCATGCAGGCCCACCTGGCCACCGCCAACCAGCGCCAGGGGCGGCTGCTCTACCGCCTGGGCGGCCCGCTGCTGCTCGAACTGCACCCGTCCGAAACGCTGCGCGACGAACAGGCGCGCATCCTGTACCGCCTGGAATCGGCTGCTCCCACCCCGCAGCTCACCGGCGCCTGCTTGGAACGGCTGGAGGACGGGCGGCGCTGGCGGTTGTACGCCGGGCTGACCAGCCTGGGCCGCGATCCATCCAACGAAGTGGCGCTCGACAGCCCGCAGGTGCAAGGCTCGCGGTTGGTCAGCAGCCGTCACGCCCACCTGATCAGCGAGAACGGGCGCAGCCTGCTGTTCGACGGCGACCCGGGCGGCGCGCCGTCGGTCAACGGCACCTACCTGAACGGGCGGGCCGTGCCGCGCGAAGGCATCGAGCTGCACGACGGCGATGTGATTATCCTGGCTGCGCTCAATCCCACCCGCCCGGATCCCTATACCCCCGGCGTGGCTGCGCTGCGCTATATCCGCGAATGTGCATAAGGGGCTGGATTGTCTGAGATCCTCGGTTTCACCACGCTGCTGTTTATCGCCCGCTGGGCCTTCGCCGGGTTGATCTACCTGGCCCTGTTCGTGGTGGTGTTTGCCGTGCGGCGCGAGCTGCTGCTGCAGGCGCGCGGCGGGCCGGCTGCCGGGCGGCCCACCCCGGCCCTGGCCCCCGGCCGGCTGCGCGTGCTGGCCGCCGGCAGCGACCGGGCCTTGCGCCCCGGCCAACTGCTGCCGCTCGGCCTGGAGAACACCCTCGGCGCCGACCCCGCCAGCGATATCGTGCTGCGCGACCAGTTTGTCTCGGCCCATCACGCCCGCCTGGCCTGGGACGGGGCTGCCTGGTGGGTGGAGGACCTGGGCGCGAAGAACGGCGTGCAGCTCAACGGCGCGCCGGTCTATCCCCACCGCCCTGCCCGCCTGGCCGCCGGCGACCGCTTGAGCCTGGGCGATATCCGCCTCGAGCTGCGCGATGATTGACCCACGCCGCGCCGCCGGCCGCCCCTATGAGACCGGTCTGCTGCTGCTTGCCGGGCTGGTGGGGCTGGCGGGCTTCTTCCTGGCCGCCGCCGGGATGGCAGTGGCCGAGCGCATCGCCGCTCACCCCGGCGGCGCGCCTGCCGGCCCGATCTTCACCCCCACCCCGGGGCTGGTCCTGCCGGTGCTGTACGTGCTGTTAGGCGCTTTCGCGGTGCACTTCGTGCTGCTCTACCGCCGGGCGCGCGGCGAGCAGCTGCTCTTGCCCATCGTGACCCTGCTGCTGCTGCTGAGCCTGGTGATGATCTATCGCCTGCGCGGGTTGGAGGCCGTCTGGCAGCAGCTGCTGCGCGGCTTCACCCCCGGGCTGCTGGTCTGCCTGCTGCTGGCGGCCCAGCCGCGCCTGGTCGAGCGCCTGCGCCGCCTGGCGGTGCCCGCCAGCCTGCTGGGGCTGGCCCTGCCCTTCATGACCGCCCTGTTTGGCGAGGTCGACGAGACCGGGGTGCGCCTGGCGCTCAAGCTCGGCCCGCTGCCGTCGATCCAGACTTCCGAGATCATCAAGCTGGCGCTGGTGCTGTTCCTGGCCTGGTATATTGAGCGCCAGGCGCGCCAGGTGGAAGGCCGCGCTCGCCCGCTGCTCGGCTGGCTGCGCCTGCCGCCGCTGGGCTACTTCGTCCCCGGGGCGCTGTTCACCGCCCTGGGAGCGCTGGCGCTGGTGGCCATGTCCGATTACGGCGCGGTGATCATCCTGGGCTTCATCTTCATCGCCATGCTGTACGCCGGGTTTGAAGGGCGCACCTTCCTGACCGTAGCCGCCATCGGCGCCGGGCTGGCGCTGCTAGCTGGGATGTTGATCGCCCTGACCTGGCAGGTGCCCGACCTGGTGCGCTACCGCTTCATTGCTTATCGTGACCCGTGGAGCAGTGAGACGATCAGCGTCAACGGGCAGCCCGGCGAGCTGACCGTCTCGCAAGGACCGGGCTACCAGATCCAGCAGGCCATCTACGCCGTGGCGGCCGGCGGGCTGGGCGGCGCCGGGTTGGGGCTGGGCAGCCCATACTACGTGCCGCTGGCGCACTCCGACTTTATCTTCGCCGCCATCCTGGAAGAGATGGGCTCGGCCGTGGGGATGGCGCTGCTGGCGCTGTACGGGGTGCTGTTCCTGCGCCTGCTGCGCCTGGCGGCGCGCCTGCCCGCCGCGCAGGTTTTCGAGCGCCTGCTGCTGGTGGGCTGCGTGGCGCACCTGTTCATCCAGGTCTTCTATATGGTCGGCGGCACGCTGAACCTGGTGCCGGTCACCGGCATCACCGTGCCATTCCTCAGCCTGGGCGGCACCGCCCTGCTGGTCAACCTGGTCGAGACCGGCCTGGCGCTGGGTCTGCTGCAGCGGGTGGAGGGCTGAGCCATGGAGCGCCGCCTGCGCCGCCTGGGCGATCTGCTGCTGCTGCTGCTGGCCCTGCTCGGCGGGCGCATCCTCTATTGGCAGCTGGTGCGCGGCGACGAGCTGCTGCCGCTGGCCCCCGGCGCGCTGCTGACCAACCCGCTCACCGGCGCGCCGCTGTCGGGCGGCCTGCCGCGCGGCCCGCTGTTCGGCTCGGGCAGCGCTGAAGACCTGCCGCAGTCGACCCTCAACCGCCAGGTCGTCGAGCTGCTCTCCAACGGCGGGGTGCCGGTCGAGTTGGATACGCTGCCCCAGCCGCTGGTGCAGCGCCTGCGCGACCTGCTGGACGACATCACCCGCGGCTCGATCTATGACCGCCGCGGCCGCCTGCTGGCCGAGGACCGCCCGGCCCCGCCCGGCAGCAGCGGCGAGCCGCGCCGGCGCGCCTACCCCCAGCCGTCCACCGCTCACCTGGTTGGCTACGTCTCCGGGCTGCGCCTCGGCATCACCGGGCTGGAGCGCGCCTACAACGCCACCCTGCTGGGGCTGGACCGGCTGGACGTGCAGGTGGAGCGCATGCTGCGCGCTCCGGTGCGCGGCAGCGACCTGACGCTGACCATCGACGCCGATCTGCAGCAGACCGCCCAGCAGGCGCTGGGCAGCCGGCGCGGGGCGGTGGTGGTGCTGGATGGGCGCGATGGCGCGGTGCTGGCGCTGGTCAGCAGCCCCGGGTTTGACCCCGAGCGCATGCTCGACCCCGCATATACCGCCGGCCTGGTGGCCGAATGCAGCGCGGCCGGCTGCCCGGCCCCGCTGCTGGACCGCGCCGCTCAATCGCGCTACGTGCCCGGCTCAATCTGGAAGACCCTGCCGCTGATCGCCGGGCTGGACAGCGGCCAGCTTCAGCCGGGCATGGTCTTCAACTTCGGCCAGCCGATTAACGGCCCCAACGGGCCGTATTATGTCTACCGGGTCGGCGGCGGGGTGATCCCCGACCCGAACCACCGCGAGTCCCGGCTCAGCCTGGAACTGAGCTACGCCAAGTCGGCCAACGCCGCCTTCGCCCGCATCGGCGACGAGATGGACCCCCAGACCCTGGTCGACTACGCCGCCCGCCTGGGGCTGGCACCCGACGCCGCTGAGCGTTTCCCATTCGACCTGCCGCAGCAGGCGCCGCAGCTGGCTAACCGCCAGGCCGAGCTGGCCGAAAACGACCTGCTGCGGGCAGCCACCGCCATCGGTCAGGGCGAGCTGCTGGTTACCCCGCTCAGCATGGCGCGCGTGGTGCTGGCGGTGCTAAACGACGGCGACCTGCCGCTGCCCTACCTGGTCGATTCGCTGCGCGCCCCCTCTGGAGCGGTCAGCGCCGGGCCGCACAAGGGGCAGGTGGTGCGCGGCCTGTTCCGCCCCGAGACCGCCCGCCAGGTCAAGCGCATGATGCAAATCGTGGTCGAGCAGGGCTATGGCAGCCGGGCGGCGGTGCGCGGCGTGACCACCGGCGGAAAGACCGGCACCGCCCAGCTGGCCGCCAACCAGGCTCCGCACGCCTGGTTCATCGGCTTCGCCGAGCAGGGCGAGCGGCGCGTGGCTATCGTCGTGGTGGTGGAGAACGGCGGCGAAGGCTCACAGGTGGCAGCGCCGCTGTTCGCAGCCGTCGTTCCGGCCGCGCTGGAAGCCGCCGGACAGCCGGCCCAGCCCCCGCCCACTCCGCTGCCCACCCCCACCGCTGTCCCGCAGCCTGCACCCACCATCGGCGCGGCTGCGCCCACCCCGGCCTCACCGGCGGCTCGCCCTGCGCAGCCGCCCCCCGCCGCCCAGACCGGCCTCACGCCGGTTCCACCCACCCCGGCGACCGAGCCGCCTGCCATGCCGCCCACCAACCCCGCTTCTCCCGCCGCGCCCACCCCAACCGCCGCGTCCGCGGCTGCGCCGGCGCTCGAGCCGGACATCCTCTACCAACCCGACCGCACTCCGTTCTATATCAGCGAAGGCTCCAGCTGTCCGCTGCGCGGCGAGCCGCGCCCGGCAAGCGGCAGCTTTGGCTGGCCGAGCAACTACCAGCACCTGTCAGGGGGAGATTTCACCGAAGCACACCCCGGCCTGGACTTAGGCGCGCCGGACGGATCGCCGGTCTATGCCGCCGATGCGGGCATGGTGGTCTTCTCCGGCTGGACCGGCGCCGGCTACGGCAACACGGTGGTCATCGACCACGGCAACGGCTTCTGGACCCTGTACGCCCACCTCAGCCAGGTCAGCATCCCATGCGGCTCGCCGGTCGAGAAGGGCCAGCGCGTGGCGATGTCGGGCAGCACCGGCAACTCGACCGGGCAGCACC
>JBJSYW010000352.1:0-4179 GCA_046089985.1 Chloroflexota bacterium | reverse complement strand
GCAGCATGCTGGTGGTGACGATGCTGATCGCCATCCCGCTGGGCATCTTGACCGCGGTCAAGCAGTACACCTGGTTTGACCACATCGCTACAACGCTGGCGTTCGCCGGGCAGTCGCTGCCCACCTTTTGGTTTGGCCTTATTCTGATCATTATTTTCCACGTCACCCTACGTGGCCCGGACGGTCAGCCCCTGCTGCCCGGTTCGGGAATGTACACGCAGGGCGCGCCGTTCTCGATCGCCGACCGCATCCTGCACCTGGTGCTGCCGGTCAGCATGCTGGCGCTGATCACTGCCGCCGGGTATATGCGCTACCTGCGCTCGTCCATGCTGGAGGTGATCAACCAGGACTACGTGCGCACCGCCCGAGCCAAGGGCGCCGGCGAGCGCATCGTAATCTACCGTCACGCGGTGCGCAACGCCCTGATCCCGCTGGTCACGCTGCTGGCTTTGGAGATCCCGTCGCTGTTCGGCGGGGCGCTGTTCACCGAAACAATCTTTGCCTGGCCCGGCATCGGCCGGCTGTACTATACATCGGCGCTAAAAGCCGATTACCCACTGGTTATGGGCCTGCTGTTGATCAACACGATGCTGATCCTGGCGTCGAACCTGCTGGTGGACGTGCTGTACACCACGCTTGACCCGCGCATCCGGCTGACCTGAGCCGCCTCAGAGACAAGGAAAGCACCGCAGTGACAAGCTTAACCACTTCCCCCACCGCCGGCGCGCTGGACGCCAGGTTCGCCAAGCCCGAATCGCTGGGCCGTTTTTACCTGCGGCGCTTTATGCGCCACCGCATGGCTGTATTGGGCGCGGCGATCGTGCTGGTGATCACCGTGCTGGTATATGCCGCCCCGATCACCGCCCGCTATGACCCGAACAAGCAGAACCTGCGGGCGCGCTTCCAACCGCCATCGGCCGAACACTGGATGGGCACCGACGACCTGGGCCGCGATGTGTGGGCACGCGTGATGTACGGCGGGCGCGTCTCGCTGACCGTCGGCCTGCTGGCAATGGCGATCGTGATCGGCTTCGGCTCGCTGGTCGGGATTGTCTCCGGGTTCTACGGCGGCTGGACCGACAGTATCCTGAGCCGCATCACCGAGATTTTTATGTCGGTGCCGCGGCTGTTTATCTTGCTCACATTGGGGATGATGCTGCGCGCGCTGGATCTGCCCTGGTTGAAGGCCGGCTCGTTCGTGCCGATCGCGCTGGTGATCGGGCTGCTGTCGTGGACCGGGGTCGCGCGCCTGGTGCGCGCCTCCACGTTGGAACTGCGCGAGCGCGAGTACGTCCAGGCGGCCCGGGCGCTGGGCGCTTCGGACGCCCGGCTGCTGCTGCTGCACATCCTGCCACATGTCGCCTCGCCGATCATCGTCTCAGCCACGCTGGGGCTTTCGGGGGCAATCATCGCCGAATCGGGGCTGTCATACCTGGGATTCGGCGTTCAGCTGCCCACCCCCACCTGGGGCAACATGCTCAGCAACACGCAAAGCCAGATGACCACCGCCCCGTGGACGGCGATCTTTCCCGGGCTGATGATCTTTATCGTGGTGATCGCGATCAACTACCTGGGCGACGGGCTGCGCGATGCGCTGGACCCCCGCCACGTGCAGTAGCTCAGCGCTCGATGTTAAAACTCTCGCCCGGCATCAACGTGCGCACGTGGACATGCGGGGCGAGCTTTTGCGCCCAGTCGTGGAACTGCACCGGCGGGTCGACCAGGTAGTCCGGCTTGAGCAGCCGGGCGCCCAGCGGGGCAAATGTGCCCCAATGGATCGGCACCGCGAAGCGCGGGTTGAGCAGCCGCAGCGCCTCGGCGGCTTCGCGCGGGCCCATGTGCATCTTGCCGCGGTTATAGCCCCACCCCCACACCGGCATCAGCCCCAGGTCCAGGCGGCCCGGCAGCGCGTCGAGCACGCGCACCATCTCGGGGAACAGGCGCGTGTCGCCGGGGAAGTAGATTGAGGCGCTGCCTTCGATCACATACCCCAGGCTCTCCTGCCCAATGGCGCTGAACGGGCTGCGGCGGGCGTCATGGTCGGCGGGCACCGCCAGCACGGTCAGGCTGCCGGCCCACCATTCATCGCCGATGCGCACCTCGCGCACATGTCGGAAACCGGCCGCACCCAGGATGCTGGCCCCGCCCGGCGGGGTGAAGATCGGCACGTCTTTGCCCAGCAGGCTGAGCGAACGCACATCCAGGTGATCATAGTGCAGGTGCGAGATCAACACGGCATCGAACTTGCCGGCATAGGCGGCGGCAGCCAGCGGGGGCGGATAGCGGCGCAGGAAGGTCACCCGCTCGCGCAGCAGCGGGTCGGTCAGCAGGCGCGTGCCATCCATCTCGATAATGAGGGTGGAGTGGCCCAGGAAGGTGACCTTGGGTTCAGTGGATGGCGGTATGGGCAGCGGAGCGCTCATCAGGTTGGCACAGGCTCCCCCGCCGGTCAGGCAGCCGTCCCGGGCAGGGCCGGGAGTGGGCTGTCCAGCAAGCGCTGCAGGTCGTCCGCCAGCTGGGCTGGCGAGCGATAGTGGATGGTCTGGAAACCCAACCGCTGGGCGGCGGTGATGTTATGCAGCGAATCGTCGATGAACAGGCACTCGCCCGCCGGCCGGCCCACGCGCTGCAGCAGCAGTTCGAAGATGCGCGGGTCGGGTTTGACCAGCTTGACCTCCCCAGAGATCACGATGTCTTCGAACCAGTCGAAGAAGGGGTAGTGCGGGCGCACCTGGGCGAACTTGCCGGCCGGCCAGTTGCTCAGTCCGTACAGCGAATAACCGGCGGTTTTGAGCTGCTTGAGGATCTGTACCACCGGCTGGATCGCCCCGCCGATCGACTCTTCGTAGCGCAGGTTGTAGGCGCGGATCAGATCACAATACTGGGGGTGCTGCCCGCACAGCTCGGCGATCGACTCTTCGAAATCGCGGCCGCCATCGTGGGCCACATTCCAGGTAAAGAAGTCGATCTCGCGCAGGAAGCGCTCGACGGCTTCGTCCGAGTCGAGCAGCTTGCGGTACAGGTAGCGCGGGTCCCAATCGACAAGCACGTTGCCAAAGTCAAAGATGATCGCCGGCCGGGCGGCCCGGCGAGCAGAGAAGTCAGCCATACGTCCTCCAAGAGGACCAAGTATACTGTAGGATGATTAATGGCGGATATGCGCGGCTGCGGCAGTTGGAGGCGCGTAAAATCCGAAACTGGATATAATCAAGACGGCCGTTAATTTCATGTAAAATAGCGCGTGGAGGTGACGATGAATATCTTAGGCATCGACATCGGCGGTTCCGGGATCAAAGGAGCGCCGATTGACACGACGACCGGTGAGCTGCTGGGGCTGCGCCAGCGCGTTGCCACCCCACAGCCATCCAGGCCGGAAGATGTGGCAGAGGTGGTGGGCCAGGTGGCCAGGGCCTTCGATTGGAAAGGGCCAATCGGCTGTGGTTTTCCGGCCGTGGTCCAGAACGGCACGGTGCTGACCGCCGCCAACATCTCGAAGAAGTGGATTGGCGCTAACGCAGTGAGCTTGTTCAACCAGGCGACGGGCTGCCCGACCTGGGTGGTCAACGACGCGGACGCGGCCGGCACCGCCGAGATGGCGCTGGGGGCCGGGCGCGGGCGCAAAGGCTCAGTGCTGATCGTGACCATTGGCACCGGCCTGGGCACAGCCCTGTTTATCAATGGGCACCTGGTGCCTAACCTGGAGCTGGGTCACATCGAGATCGATGGCGAAGACGCCGAGCTGCGCGCTTCAGACGCAGCGCGCAAGCGCGAGGAGCTGTCCTGGAAGAAGTGGGGCAAGCGCTTCAACAAGTACCTGACCACGTTGGAGCGGCTGCTCAACCCCGAGTTGATCATCCTGGGCGGCGGCACGAGCAAGGACTTTGAAAAATTCGCCGAGTTCATCAGCATACGAGCCGAGGTCATGCCGGCGCAGCTGTTGAATGAAGCCGGGCTGGTGGGCGCAGCGATGGCTGCCCGCGACCATCTGCGCGACCTGCGCGAAGCAGCGCCCGACGAGGACCAGCCGCCATACCCGGATGGGCCGCAGGGCGGCGAACAGACCCCGGCGCCCACGCTGGCGCCCGGCGAGGAAGTTGAAGAAGAGATGGAGAGCGACCCAACCCGGCCGCAGGTGGAGGAGAACACCTTTGAGGTGATCGACCCCCACAAAGAAATGAC
>JBJSYW010000351.1:0-2550 GCA_046089985.1 Chloroflexota bacterium | reverse complement strand
AATGGGCTGCGCCTGGTGGCGGCACCCAACAACTCGCTTGACCCGGAGATCTTCAGCGAAGACTTCTGGCGGGTGACCTTCTGGAAGTTCCGCGAGCAAAACAAGTTCGTGGTCTTCGACACCCCACATGATTTCAGCGCCTCTACGCTGCAGGTGCTGGACAGCGCCGGCCTGATCCTGTTGATGATTACGCCCGAAATGGCAGCGCTGCGGGCGGCGGTTTGCGCGCTGGATATCTACAACAAGCTGGGCTACCCGGCCGACAAGATCCGCCTGACGCTGAACAATGTCACCAACCTGCCGGGGATCAAACCGGCGCAGATCGAAAAGGTGCTTAAGCGCCCGATCGACATCCAGCTGCCTAACGACAGCGCCGAAGCCTACCGGGCGCTGAACTTTGGCGAACCGTTTGTGTTGAAGAACCCGGAGTCGAGCCTCTCGGCCCGGGTGGAAGACCTGGCCTACGAATTAAGCCAGGAGAACCAGAAGGCGGCAACACCGGACGTCCCCAGCCCGACCTGGAAACGGGTTCAGGCCCGGCTGACGGGGAAGCGTTCGTAATGCAGGATATTTATTCGATAGCGATCTGAGCGGCTAACGCAGTGGCTTCCAACCCCCGACCCCCATTCTCCAGGGTGGTGTATAACCGCCTGCTGCTTGGAATCCTGATTCTGAGCCTGCTGGGGTTTGGGGCGGCCTGCTTGCTGCCGGGCTGGACCCCTGGACTGCGCCCGGCGGGGGCCGATGCGACAGTGGCTGCCGCGGTGCGTACGCTGGCGGCGCAGAGTACCGCCGACGCTGCTGCTGGAGGCGGCGACCCCGGGCTGCCGGGCTGGATCCTGACCTCCATCCCCGGCGCGGCGGGTACGCTGCGCCCCCCCACGGCTGTCCCGCTGCCCAGCGCAACGCCGACCCTGGTGACCCCTGGGCCGACCCCGCTGAGCGGCGAATACACCGCCGACCTGGTGGCGCGCATCGACCCGCCCTGGGGGGCGCAGGGCGCGCCGTACGTGATCCTGAGCGGCTTCTCGCTGCGCCCGGGCAAAACCGTGGTGCTGATTCGCGGGATGCTGGGTGACCGGCAGTTTGACTGCCCTGGCTCGCGCTGCGAGCTGCCGGTGACGGCCGATTCGCTGATCGCCTTCCGGGTCTTCGCCAACAACGGCGATTTCAGCAGCGAGCTAAAAGCCACCATCCGCATCTCCCGCGACGCCCAGGGGTATTATGTGGCGGTCGAGCAGCTCAGCCTGCCGGCGGTGCCGTTCACCGACGCCTGCTCGGCCGTCTGGGACCTGGACCCGGCCAACGCCCCGCAGTGGGCCAAATTCCCCGAGTCGCCTGACCGGCTGCACACCGATAAGACCCTGCACTACCTGGCAGGGCAGATGATCTTCACCGGCGCGGTGGATGCTGCGCTTTGCCCGGGCGGGGGGATGGGGCGGGAGGGTCCCAACGGCTGCGGGCTGGCGCTGGCTGAGACGGCGATGATCGAATGGCAGAACCGCTACGATCAGGCCTTCTGGCTGGGCGGGCGCGAGCAGGGCATCCCGCCGATCCTGCTCAAGACGCTGGTGGAGGTCGAATCGCAGTTCTGGCCCAAGAGCGAACGCTATTTCGTCCAGGAGTACGGACTGTCACAGATCAACGAGTATGGCGCGGATACGGCCTTGCGCTGGGACATTGACCTGTATAAGGAAGTCTGCGCCCAGGTCTTCAATAACTGCAGCCGCTCATACGCCCGCCGTTCGCCGAACGAACGCGCCATGCTGCGCGGCTACCTGATCTCGCAGCTGGACGCCGACTGCTGGTCGTGCCAGGGCGGCATCGATGTTGAAAAATCGAACGACAGCATCCCGCTGATCGCCCGCGTGGTGCGCTCGAACTGTATCGAGGCGGATTACATCCTGGATACCTACAATGTCACCGCCAGCTACCAGGACTACTGGAAGTTCACCCTGTTGAACTACCACAGTGGCTACGGTTGTTTGCGGGATGCCATCGCCGCCACGGTGGGGGCGCGCCTGCCGCTGACCTGGGAGAACGTCTACCCGCGCCTGGCCTGCCCTGATTCGAAGGAGTACGTGGAGCGGGTTTGGACTGCGCTGGGGGCCTTCGAAGGCAGCACGATCAAGCCAGGACGCCTGCCGGGCCCGGTCAGCACGCCGATGTTTGCCGCCTCCGCCACTCCGGTGCCCAGCGCCACTCCGTATCAGAGCCGGGCGCAGGTGTACGTGCGGGTCTATCTGGATCTGAATGGCGACGGCCAGCCGCAGGATGACGAATGGTTGAACAATATCACCGTCCAGATGAACCTATCGAATGGGATCTTGATGGACGCCAAAACCGTGAACGGCCAGGCGATGTTCGAAGTGACCGGCTTTATGCCGGGCCTGACCGGTGTCGTATATTTACCCGGGCTGTACCGCTACCAGGCCGTCGACCTCCCGCTGCAAGGCAGCCTGACGGTCGACTTCCCCTTCAGCCAGCCGCTGCTGCCGACTGCGCTGCCTTAGTGGTGCGCTCAGGAAGGACAGGCCGCTATGCCTGAGA
>JBJSYW010000350.1:0-14106 GCA_046089985.1 Chloroflexota bacterium | reverse complement strand
CAGGCAGACGCCGCCCACGGCAGGGGCAGGGCCGGGACAGGCAGCTAGACGCGCAGCGCGCCGCGGAAGCCCCGGGCGGCGTAATATGACTCCGCTCCGTTGTGATAGATGAAGACGTGGTTGTAGCGGCGGTCGCCAAATAACGCGCCGCCCAGCTTGCGGATGGCGGGCGGGGTGAGCAGCCAGCTGGAGGTCTTGGTATCGAACGCGCCCAACTGCTGCAAGGCGCGGTACTGCTCTTCGGTGAGCAGTTCGATGCCCAGGGCGGCGGCCATATCCAGGGCGGCATCCGGCGGCTTATTCTCCTTGCGGGCGTTCAGCGCGGCGCGGTCATAGCACAGGTTGCGGCGGCCCTGGGGGCTTTCGGCGGCGCAGTCGACGAAGGCCAGCTCGCGGGCCTGCGGGTCCAGCCAGACCACATCCGGCTCGCCGCCGGTGCGCTCCATTTCGCTCAGCGACCACAGCTTCTCGGGCTGGGCCTCCAGGCGGGCCTGCACATCTGCCCAGGCCAGGCCGGGGTGGCGAGAGGGGTTTTTCTCGAAGCGGGCCTGCAGGGCGCCGAGCAGCGCCAGGCGCTGTTCGGCCGACAACACGTTGTGGTTCCTCGGTATGTCGCTCATGCCTTACATGGTAACGCCGATCGGCAGTTCTGTACAGGCCTCCGGCGGCTCGCCGGCTGCGTCCAGCGCCGGCAGACCGCCGCGGAAGGCCAGCGGGGCCAGGCGCAGGGCGCGCCGGCCGGCCGGGTAGCCGGTGTGCGGAGCGGTCCAGGCGTGGAAGGCCAGCCAGGGCCGGCCGTCCGGGCCGCTGAAGACTTCTGCACCGCCCGGGCCGAGCAGGCCGCCGCCGCTGGACAACCACGGGCCGGGCTGCGTGCGGGTGAACGGGCCAAGCGGAGTGGGGCCGGCTGCCAGGCCAATCGCATAGGCCGGGCCGGACCAGGCATTGGCGGAATAGAACAGGTAGAAACAGCCGCGGTGGTGCAGCATCGCCGGGGCTTCAATCAGCGGGCCTTCCCAGGGGCAGGCGGTGCGCAGCAGTTCCACCGGCGCGCCGGTCAGTGAGCGGCCGTCGCGGGCCAGCGGCTGGATCCACAGCCGGCTGGCCTGCCCGCAGCTGTTGCCATCGTTCTTCCACAGCAGGTAGGCGGCGCCATCCGGAGCCACGAACGGGCTGGGGTCGATTGCGCCGCCCAGGCCGGGCTGCAGCAGCAGCGGGGCAGATGAGCAGTCGACAAACGGCCCGCCCGGGGCAGCGCTGACCGCCAGCGAGATGGCCTGCAGACCGGTGCACCGGTGGCGGGTGGTGTAATAGAGCACCCAGCCGCCCGGGCGTGGCAGGACCGCCGGCGCCCAGGTCAGGCCGGGCTGTGGGGCGGCCCAGCCCGGCAGGCGCGGTAAGGCTTCGACCGGCGGGCCGAGCGCCTGCAGCCCGGCGGACAGCGGCAGCATCTGCACGTGGGCGTCGTTGGCGTTGGTGGCGTAGGCAAAATAGCCGCCGCCGGCGGGCAGGATGAACGGGTCGGGAAAATCGCCGGGGTAAGCCGGCGGGGCAAGCCGGGCGGGCAGGGCCGGCCCGGCGGCAGGAGCAGGGCGCATACCGGTAATCCTTTAAAAGAGGGAATCAGGAACCGGTCTATTGTACGCGCCGGGCGCGGGGAATGGGTTTGCGAAATTGAAAAGCGAGGCTTAGAGCACCGTCAAGCGGCCGTTGATCAGCCAGGTTTTGTGCCAGGCGTCTTCCAGCCAGACCTGCACGCTGAACGGGTCGCCGGCAGGGGCATCGGCGGGCTTGACGTAGCGGCCGTGCGGGACGGCGTGCAGCCAGTGGTTCCAGTAGACCACGCAGCCATCCGGGGCCAGGTAGACGAATTTCTGCGGGTCGCCGGCTGCGCCGTCGCTGTGCACCGGGCGCCAGACCCCGTCCACCAGGGCTTCCAGCACGGGCAGATCAAACTGGCAGCCGGCGTGCAGCCGCATCCTGGCCGGTTCATCCCAACTGCCATCCGAGCGGATCTGGATCATGCTCCACCTTCCTGAAACAAATCGCTGCCGTGGTAACCGTTCAATATAGCATAACCCCGCCGGCAGGGTTTCGTTGTTCGCGAACAAAGAACGGTTCGGAGCAGGAGGGGATACGAAACAGGCTACACTAACCGTAATGCCCCGGAAACCGATTACAATCAGATCAATCACTGGCAGGTTATTCCGGCGGCCGAAGTGATTGAGCAGCGCAGCTGCCGAAAAACGCCGTATAAGAATTGGGCTTTAACCAATGTCTGCACATATCCTGGTTGTTGAAGATGACACGTTGATGCGGCGCAGCCTGAGTTTTGGGCTGCAGCGGGCAGGCTACCGGGTGAGCAGCGCAGAGCGTGCGGAAGCGGGCCTGGAATTGGCGCGCATCGATCCCCCGGACCTGGTGCTGTTGGATATCGGCTTGCCGGGGATGGATGGGCTGAAGGCGCTGGTACATTTCAAAGAGCAGTCGGGGATCCCGGTCATATTTCTGACCGCTCGCCGGCGTGAACTGGATGAGGTCATCGGCCTGGAACTGGGCGCCGATGATTACATTACCAAACCGATCAGCCTGGATCTGCTGCTGGCGCGCGTCAAAGCGATGCTGCGGCGGTTGGAAGGTCCACACAGCCCCACTGGCAGCGCCGGGAAACAGGTGGTTGGTGACCTGGTGATCGATCCGCTATCACACAGCGTGACGGTAGCCGGCAGGCCGGTCGTTCTCACCCGGCGCGAGTTCAATTTGCTGCACCTGTTCGCTAAACATCCAGGGGAAGCGCTTTCAATCGAACAGCTCCTGGTTAATGTATGGGGGGCAGAATTTACCGGGCAGCCACAGGTGGTCTATGTACACATCCGCTGGCTGCGCAAGAAAATTGAGCTCGATCCAGAAAACCCCAGGTGGATTGTGACCATCCACGGAGTAGGATATAAGTTGCAGCTTCCGGAGGCATGATGTTCGACAGCTTGCGCAACCGCCTGATCCTCAGCCATGCGCTGCCCATGTTGATCGTGCTGCCGGTCATGGGGATGATCCTGATCTACGTGCTGGAGACCCAAGTGCTGCTGCCTGACTTGTCGCAGCAGCTCAGCGAAGATGCGGCGCTGATGGCAAGGATAATCCAGGCCCAACCGGCGCTGCTGGATGACCCTGGCATGGCCCGTCAGATGCTCTCGGCGGCGGCGCCGCCTCTGACCAAGCGGGTGATGCTGATCAGTTCGGATGACCGGCTGCTGGCTTCCAGTGACCCGGCCGATCAGAGCCGAGAAAACCAGCCCTTGCGCCTGGATGGGCTAACCCAGGCAAAGACCGGGCAGGTAGTGACCCTGACGAACTATAACCAGCGACTGCACGGCGACGTGATCGACGTTTTTGCTCCCATCACCACCCGCGAAGGTCGCCTCCTGGGCACGGTGCGAGCAACGGCGCGCTATGCCACCGTTGTCGACGAATTTTACCGCCTGCGGGCATGGATTGGCGGCGTACTGCTTTTAGGTATCCTGCTGGGGGTCATCCTCGGATCTGCCCTGGCAGTGACCCTGGCTAATCCAATCCAACAGGCCACCCGATCGTTATCTGAATTGAGCGGCGGAAGCTTTACGAGCGGCATCCGTGCAGCCGGTCCATATGAGATTCGGCTCCTGGTTGGCACGGTCAACCGCCTGGTGACGCAGCTGCAAAATCTAGAGAGCGCCCGGCGCAAGCTGCTGGCCAACCTGGTGCATGAATTGGGTAGACCGCTGGCTGCACTGCGTATGGCTGTCCAGGTAATCCTCCAGGGATCAAAAGATGACCCGGCTCAGTTAAGTGAGTTATTGGAAGGGATGGACCAGGAATTGGGCCAACTGCAGCGGCTGCTGGAAGACCTGACCCATCTATATGACCTCGACATCGGCGTGTTCGAACTGGAAAGAACCGTGTTTGCCCCAGCGCCCTGGCTGGCGGCTGCGCTGCGGCCCTGGCATGAGATGGCGCGCGGCAGGGATCTTCAGTGGGTGTTCGATGTCCCTGCAGACCTGCCCCTGGTGAATGGAGATCCGGTGCGATTGGCCCAGGTAGTGGGCAATCTGATAAGCAACGCGATCAAGGTCACCCCACCGGGCGGGATAATTGCAGTGACGGCGGGGAGCAGCGGCGATCAGCTGTGGATCAAGGTCAGCGACAGCGGGCCGGGGATACCGGCCGACGAACTGCAAAAAATCTTCGAACCCTTCTACCAGGGACGGACCGGCGCGAGCAGAGACGCCGGCATGGGTTTAGGGCTTTCGATCGCCCGAAGCCTGGTAGAAGCGCATGGCGGCAGCATCCACGTGGACAGCCACCCGGGGGCCGGCAGCGAGTTTACCATCCAACTGCCGCTAGCGCACCCGGCTCAGATTTAATATATCCATAAGAAATTGATCAACCTTTCATAGAGACAGCCACACGCCTGCAGGGGTAGGATAACTGAGGCAGCGGCCGGCATTCACCAGTAAATTGGAAATCTGCCCGGACTGCTCCAATGAGGTGTGATGATGAAGCTGATGATTTTCCCCAGCCGGCCCGGCGCAAATCATGCAGGCTATGCGCTGCGAGAAGCTGTACGGCAGTGGGGGCCGCTCATCCGGCGCGGTCTGCGCAATTTTGGAAATGCAAAATGGAAACAGCCCGGGTGGAACCGGCTGCGGTTGAGGCCGTCGTTCCGGCTGCGAGAAGGGCTGGAAGGCGACCGGTATGTGTGGTGGATTGAGCACGACCTGCCCCCGGTCGATCTGTACCATTGTGCAGCTTACCAGGTGACGTTGAGCCGGCGGAAAGACGGGGCCATGGAGTTGATCATGCACACCGGCTTGCGGGACCGGCCAATCCCCCAGCCAGTCGATAGCTCACTGGAGCGTGTGCTGGAAGAAGCGCTGCACGATCCAGCCAGGATTATCCCACGCAGAATGGGGGCGGCCTATGATTAAAGCACCGGCTGCAGGCAAGCCGACATGTTAGCCTTAAGCGCGCTGCAAATCTCCCTGGTGCTGATAATCAGCGTACCGATCCTGCTCGTAGCAGGCAACTATCTGCGATTGGATCTGGCAGCGTTGAGCATAGCAGCAATCCTGGGGCTGATGCAGTTCCTCGGGTTTAGTATGCTTGGCCCGGCAAACAGCCCGCAAGAGGCATCCAAAGCAATCAGCGGCTTCGGCCAGCCGGTCGTGATCACGCTGATCAGCCTGTTTATCCTGACCCGGGCGCTGGAAAAGAGCGGGGTTACCTACTGGGCCGCCCGCCGGCTGATCCAGGTGGGGGGAAGCTCTGAAAAGCGCCTGATTGGGTTGTTCGCTGTCGCCACGGCAGCTTTATCCTTGTTGATGAACAACCTGGCAGCCGGCGCGCTGATCCTGCCCAGCGCGATGGAAGCCGCACGGCGGACCGGGATCAAGCCCAGCAAGCTGCTGATCCCGGTGGCCTATGGCAGCCTGTTGGGCGGAGCAGCCACCTATTTCACGACCGCCAATATTATCGTCAGCGACCTGCTGCGCATTGCGATCCCGGCGCAAGCGCCGCTGCGGGTGTTCGATTTCACACCCACCGGGGGATTGGTTGCGCTGGCAGGACTGGCTTTCCTGGCCGTCAGCGGCAGCCGCCTGCTGCCCGACCATCCTCGCTCGCAAGAACAGGAGATGACACGCCTGACCGGCACACAGCTGGAAGACGCGTATGGCATTCGGGACCGGTTGTGGGAAGCGCAGGTAAAATATGGTTCAGATTTAATCGGCAAAACCCTGGCCCAGGCGGGCATCGGACGGCGGCTGGGGGTGGAAGTGGCAGCCATCTGGCACGACCGGCAGGCAGTTTTCTCGCCGCAGCCCACCGTGGTGATCTATCCAAAAGATATCCTGCTGCTGGTGGGGCGAGAAGATCACGTGGCCCCGCTGCGAGAAGAAGGTGTCAGCATCGGACGGGATAACCATAACGGGCATATCAGTCCGTATGGGGTGGCGCTGCTAGAGATTCTGCCCGCGCCGCGCTCACGCGCCCTGGGGCATACCCTGAAGGAATTGGATTTCCGCCGCCAGTTCGGTTTTACTGCAGTAGCGCTGCGCCGCATGGAACGCAGCTACCGGACCAACGTGGGTGATTTCAGGCTGCAGCATGGCGACTCGCTGCTGGTGATCGGGGCGCGCAAGCGGATACGAAGCCTGCAGAGCAGTTCGGATTTTCTGATCTTGCAGCCTGACCTGAGCGACCAACCGGTGAACCGGAAACAGGCCGGAATTGCAGCCGGTGCGGTGGCCGGCGGGATCGCGGCCTCGATCCTTGGGATGCCGGTCTACCTGGCAATGCTGTTTGCGGCCTTGGTAGTGCTGCTGGCCCGGGTGGTCACAACAGAAGAAGCTTATTACGCAGTCGAGTGGCAGGCGGTCTTTCTGATCGCCGGGATGTACGCGGTCAGCCTGGCGATGGTGCAAACCGGGTTAGCCAACCTGTTGGGCAGCGGATTGATCCAACTGGCGAAGCCGTTTGGCTCGCTGGGGCTGGCCTCCGGGGCATACCTTCTATCGGCGCTGCTAACTCAGGTGATGGGCGGCCAGGTGACAGCGCTGGTGGCCGGCCCGGTGGCAATTAGCGCGGCAATCGAGATGGGCGCTAACCCACAGGCAGTGGCAGTGGCCGCGGCCATTGGCTGCTCGGCGTCATTCCTGACCCCCATGGCGCACCCGGTGAACATCTTGATGATCGCCCCGGCCAATTATACTTTCGGGGATTTCTTCCGCATTGGCTGGCGGCTGACGATCATCAGCTTTATTGCACTGCTGGGGGGGATGGTGCTGTTCTGGAAGCTGTGAGATTAGTGGGGCAGCCACGAGGACTGCCCCACTAAGCGCCGCGCCGGTTTATTCCGGCAGCGAATTAGACTGAGAGAGCTTGCGCAAACGGTTGACCGCCGGAATGATCAGCGCGGCAGCAGCCAACACCAGGCTGCCGATCAGCAGCAGTGGACGCCAATCCAGGCCAGCCGTCCTGCCGCCGGCGTTAGCTTGCCCGCCGCCAGGGCCACGCCCCCCAGCGCCGGCGCTTGACTGCCCGCCGCCAGCCCACCAGGGGCCACCGCGCGCCAACGTGGCCACTGCCGGGGCAGTCGGCTGCCAGGAGCGGATGAAACCGACGACGGCCTGGATCTCGTAATCGGCCAGGCGATCCCCCCACGCCGGCATCGCGGTACCCGGAACTCCGTGGGTGACGATCTGCTGGATGGCGGTGTCACTGGTCTGCTCCAGGTAGCTCTTAACGTTTAGTGAGGGAGCGCGCGGCGTGCCCTGGCCTTGCGGGCCGTGGCAGCGGGCGCAGCTGCCCGCGAACAACTCCCCGCCCAGGGCCAGTGATTCTTCGGTCACCGGCAGCGGCCGGTCGGGCATGGGGATGGCCCCGGCGGGCACTTCCGCCCAACGAGTGATCAGGGCTGCCGCTGCGGCCCATTCGTCTGGGCCGAGCACATTCTTCCAGGAGGCCATCAGGGTGCCAGGCACGCCGTTTTGAATGATACGCTCGATCTCGTCGGCGTCCTTCTCACGCACCGTTGGATCATTCAAGGCGGGCGCCAGGCTAGAGCCGGCCCCATCGGCGCCATGACAAGCCACACATTGGGCGGCATACAGCATGATACCCTGGGCCAACCGGTCGCCGTCTGGCAGGAGTTTCACCTGCTCCAAAATCTGCGGATCGGCCTGGGAGGTGAAGGGCACCTTGGGAGCCAGGCCCAGATTGACCACCCGATCTTGCACCTGCTGCCAATCGCCCTGTTGGATCAGCAGCGCCAGCTGATCGATCTGGTAGTCACTCAGCGGGCCGCCGTCCTCCACACTCCAGGCGGGCATGGCAGTGTCATAACGGCCGCGGGCGATCACCTTTGCCAGGGCCGGCGGGTCGCTCGCGCGCAGGCTGGGGGTATCCAGTGGGAGCGTGGCCCCGATGCCTTCGCCGCGCAAGCCGTGACACACAGCGCAGTTTTCCGCATACAGGCTCATCGCCCCGTCGATATCAGCCCGTACCTGGGCCTGCTGCGCCTCGATAATGCGAGCGGGTTCTTCAATCGCATAAAACATCAGCCCCAAGGCCAGGAAGGCCAGGGCCAGCAGTCCAAGCAGCAGCTCAAATCGTTGTGGAGATAACGCTTTGATCGTCATGGATACACCACCTGAGCGGGGGTAACTGCCTGGCGAGTGATCGGGGCACGGGTGTCGACCTGAACCTGGCCGTTTTCGATTGTGATGGAGAACAAATCCAGCGGACGCGGGGCGGGCGCGTTAAGCACCGCTCCCTGGACGTCAAACTGTGAACTGTGGCACGGGCAGATGAATTTTCCGGCCGCCTGATCCCAGGGAACGCTGCAGCCCAGGTGGGTGCAGCGCTGGTAGAGCGCCAGGAAACCGCCATCGGCCAGGCGCGAGAGGTAGAAGCGCCCATTGCCGATATGGGTGACAGAACCCGGCGGGAAGTCATCGACTTTGCCGGCAGTGATCAGCCCACCGAACTCGCCGGGGGCGAGGCGCGGCTGCAGATAGGCCAGGGTGATACCGCCCATTTCTAGGCTCACCACCCCGCCCAACGCCAACCAGCCCAATTTGATAAAGTCTCTGCGATTAACCGGTTGATCGGACATGCAATATCTCCCAGATTTAGTGCAGCGGCGCGGGCATGGCCCAGGGCCAGTAGAGCGCCATGCCGGGACCGCGCATAAAGATCCCGACCAGGGTCAGGACGATCAACGCGGTGAGGACAAAAACAAACAGCGCCAGGATGCGCTCTTCGAATGTGGCCCGGTAGGTGCGCTGGAACCATTCATCGAGCGCCACAAACCCGAGCAGAACCATAGCCAGCGGGATCAGGCCGGTGGTGATCAAGCTGGGCCAGGAAGGCAGCCAGGCGGCCCAATCGAGCAGGTATTCGTCGAGCAGCACCCACAGCGGTGTGACCAGCAGGGCCGTCCCGGCGGCCAGCAGGCTGAGGTAGCGGCCGCGCAGCGAGCGAAAATAAACCCCCACACTGGCAGGGGCGCCATCAAAATAGGGCAGCGCGGCCAGCAGACCTAAGGCGGCGGCCGGGATCAGGATAGCGCCGATCAGGGGGTGGAAGTGCAGCAGCAATTCCTGAATGCCCATGAAATACCAGGGGGCCTTGGCCGGGTTGGGGCTGACCTGTGGGTTCGCGATGCCTTCCAGCGGAGCCGGCAGCGCCATAGAAACCAACAAGATGATCGCTAGCCAGGCTACCGCCCAGACCAGTTCGCGCTGCACCAGGTGCGGTATGGTTGTGACACGCTCGCCCCGGGCGGTTTCAATGCCGCCGGCGCACCTTGGGATTGTCAGGCCGCCGTCTTTGCGCACGCGCCAGAAATGGTAAGACATTAACGCCAGGAGGCTGATCGGGATGAAGCTGATATGCAGCGAGTAGAAATTCAGCAGGGTGGCGGCGCCTACCTCCGGCCCACCCAGCAGCAGGCGGTTCAGCAAGCTGCCCACCAGAGGGACATAGCTGAGGATGCTGGTGCCAACCGTGATGGCCCAGAAGGCCAGTTGATCCCAGGGCAGAAGATAGCCGGTGAAGTTAGCGCCCAACACCAACAGCAGCATGCCCACCCCAAACAGCCAATTGAGCTGGCGCGGCGGACGGTGGGCGCCGGTGAAGAACACCCGAAGCAGATGCATCACCGCCACAATCACCAGCAGGTTAGCCGACCAGTGATGCACACTGCGCAGCAGACTGCCAAACCAGGTGTTGGTGCTCAGCGCCAGGATATCCAGGTAAGCCTGGGTAGGGCTGGGGGTGTAGTTCATTTCAAGGAAAATCCCGGTCAGCCCGAGCAGAACGACCAGCAGGGCAGCCAGGCCGCCCAGGCCCCAGGTATAAGTCCACTGCAGCGTGATCTCGGGCACTTTCGCAGGGTGAAGGTGCAGCACCAGGCTGTCGACCACCATCCGCATGCGGCTGCGGTCATCACGGGGAAATTCCGGCGCGCCCAGGCGGCGCAGGCGGTCAAACAGGGTTAGATGATCGGGAGGAGCAGCAGTCTTTGGTTCCATCGATTTCATTGCTTTCTTTCTGGCCTGCCGTACAGGCCGGGTTTTGCAATCCTGACCAGTTTAAAGGCTGGGGTTGTAGGAAATATGTGCGAGGTGTGAAGTTGTTGTGAAGGTTGCGGGGATCAGCAAATCTTCACACGCTCTGTGCGCGGTCTTCACAGGTTGTACACAGGTCTGGTTTAAACTAGCTTCAATCCGGCTGAACAATAAGCCGGCCGGTAAAACCAAGCCAAATATACACGGAGGTGTACGATGATTAAGAAAATTTTTGTGGCAGTCCTGGCGCTGATCGTGGTGGGGGCGTTGAGCTTCAGCCTGTACAATGCCGTTTCAGCCAGCCCGGCGCAGGCGGCCGGCGCGCTGAGCAGCGGCGGGCAGGGGCGCGGTTGGAATGCGGCCCAGTCGCAGGCAGACGGGAACATCGGCAGCTGGCTGTCGAGCCTGGTGAACGGGCAGCAGGCCGGCGGCGGGTATGGCCAGGGCGGGCGCGGCCGGGGCGGCAGCGGTGGTCAGGGCGGCGGTCAGGGCGGCGGGCGCTGGGGTGGGCAGGCGGGCCCGGGGCAGGGCGGGCAGCACACGCTGCCGGCCGCCGGCGACCTGGACCAGACCGAGGCGCAGGGGCTGCTGTATATGCGCGAAGAAGAGAAACTGGCCCGCGATGTGTATACCGCGCTGGACGAGCAGTGGGGCATCGCTGCCTTCCAGACCATCAGCCAGAGCGAGCAGCAGCACATGGACAGCCTGAAGACCCTGCTGGACCGCTACGGCCTGGCCGACCCGGCTCAAGCGCAGGCAGGCAGATTCAACGACCCGGCGCTGCAGGCGCTGTATGACAACCTGATCGCCCGGGGCAGCCAGTCGATCGCCGAGGCGCTGAAGGTGGGCGGGTTAATCGAAGAGGTGGATATCGCCGATCTGCAGACCCAACTGGACCAGACCGACAACGCCGATCTGCAGCAGGTGTATGCCAGCCTGGCGCGCGCTTCGGGCAATCACCTGCGCGCATTCGCCAACCTGCTGGCGCAGCAAACCGGCGAGACCTACCAGCCGCAGCAGTTGAGCCAGGCCGATTACCAGGCCATCCTGGGCACGACCCCCGGCAGGTATGGCCAGGGCGGCGGCGGCCGCGGTCGCGGCGGGCAGGGCGGCGGCGGGCGGGGGATGACCCCGTAACGAAGCAGGCCGCGCAGTGCGGGCGGGCTGCGCCCTATAGACCGGTAAGATTTACCCACTTGAGCAGTTGAGCGCCGGCTGGAGAAGAACCAGCCGGCGCTGCGATTCCGGTCGCAGGGCTGGACCCAAGACCCA
The DNA here is from genome assembly GCA_046089985.1 of Chloroflexota bacterium. GTDB lineage: Bacteria > Chloroflexota > Anaerolineae > Anaerolineales > UBA4823 > RBG-16-57-11. Next base: position 2,728 of record JBJSYW010000350.1, on the reverse strand, counting down.
CTCCGGCGCGCAGCCCGCCGCCGTGCGCTGCCCCAGGCACACCGCTCTCGCGGCAGCCGCGCCGGGCAAGAAAGCGATTACGCTGAGTTGGAAAGCGGGCAGCCCGGCCTCGGCAGCGGCGCAGTACGCGGAGTGATTGACCTGGTTCACAGGTAATCATGGGGAAATGGATAGCCCGATGGCAGCGCAACAGCCGCGCTGTCCTCGGGATCATCACGGTGAGGGGCGCAAGAGCGCCAGTCGGTATTCCCTATTTGGATAAAATATAACAAAAATAAAACATTTTGTTGCAAGACTTTCTGCCTTACGGCGGGTATGCTTGCACGCACACCAAGGATGCGGCGATAAGGTACGCCTTAATCTTATTCACCATGAACCACCAGCAAAGGAGAAATAGCATGACTGTGACCGCGATCAACGTGCTCATTGACCCAGATGCAGTTACTGTGGCCAAGGCGCAGGCGACGAATGCGAGGCTGTGGGAGGATTTCCCGCACGGTTTCGCCCTCGATGCCAACCATGCCCCGCACATCACCATTTTGCAGCGGTTTGTGCAAACGGCGGACCTCGACAAGGTTGCAAATGCCGTAGCCGAAGTGCTGCGCACAGAGCAGTCAATCAATTGGGAGAGCAATGCGATTGGCTATTATGCTCTGATTGACAAGGATCTCGGGTTGGTGGGAATTGTCATCGAACCAACCGAGGATCTGCGTCATATCCAGCAAAAGGTCATCGATGCCGTCGCCCCGTTCGCCGTGGAGAAAGGGACAGCCGAGGCATTTGCGCCCCGCCTCGATGGCGGAGAGATTGGTCAGCCAACACTGGACTACGTGAACAACTTCATCGGACCCCGTACCGGCACGAATTACAACCCTCATCTGACCGTTGGAATCGGTACGCGTAACTTTGTAGAAGCTCTGACAGCGGAGCCATTCGAGCCCTTTACTTTCCGGGCAGTATCCGTGAGCATCTACCAGGTGGGGGATTACGGCATTGCACAGAGGAAGCTCTATGAACTCCACCGCTGCTGATCCGCTGCCATCCTGGAACGATGGCCCCGCCAAACAGGGGATCCTCGCGTTCATTGCCAAAGTGACGGAGGAAGGATCGCCCCACTTCCTGCCGCCGGCAGAACGCATTGCCGTGCACGACAACGACGGCACGCTCTGGCCTGAAAATCCGATGCCGTTCCAGGCTGCATTTGCCATCGACGAACTGAAGCGGCAGACCCTTACTGAGCCTAAGCTCGCTTCGGATCCGATGGTGCAAGCCGCCCTGGCTGGGGATTTTCCAAAACTTCTGAAGGGCAAACACTTGGACGGCCTGATGCGGGTCGCGGCGCTCACGCACGCCGGGATGACGACTGGCGAGTTTCGTGACGCTGTGGAAGCCTGGCTTGCATCGGCCAAACATCCGCGATATGGCAGACCGTATGATCAACTGACCTACCAGCCGATGCAAGAACTCCTGCGTTATCTGCTGGCAAACGGATTCAAGAACTTCATCGTTTCCGGCGGCGGCGCGGATTTCATGCGCGTCTGGGTGGAGCGTGTATATGGCATACCGCCAGAGCAGGTTGTCGGCTCGACAGCGCGTACGACCTTCCACCTGCACGAAAGCGGACCGGTGCTGACAAAGACACTCGACTATTTATTCGTCAACGACAAGGTGGGAAAACCGGTCGGCATTCATCAATTTATCGGCCGGCGACCTGCGCTGTGCTGCGGGAACAGCGACGGCGACCACGCCATGTTACAGTACACCACGATCAACAACCCGCGGCCTAGTTTCGGTCTCATTGTCCACCATACCGATCGTGAACGTGAGTACGCCTACGACGCCAGGACAAAGAGCACCGGCAAGCTCGTCGAAGCCCTCAAAGAAGCACCCAAGCGCGGCTGGACCGTCGTGGACATGAAGCAGGACTGGAATACTGTCTTCAAGCCCGAATAGGGGCTGCTCATAGATGGGCGTTGTGGGTCAGGCAAACAAACAACGCCCATCCACTCTGGCTTCAGCCTTCCAAAGGAGCCGGCCCCCAGGCCTGTCACTCAAGGATTTTCCAGAAAGAATCCTTGCGCATAATTTTCCCCTCAGTGAACTCGAGCAAATCAACCCCCCGAACTTCGATCTTTTTCCCTGATACAGATGTGCCAGTCAAAGTCCATTCGGAGACTCCAAAATCACCACACACCCAATGCCGATCTTCTCCGTAATGAACATCCGGAAGCCCTTCAAACCGTTTTGCCAGGCCGGCGCGCACCTGGTCCTTTCCAGCATACCGATCGCCACGCGCGGTCGAGCCCCGCGGCATGTAGAAGACGCACTCATCTGCAAAATATCCCATGATGGCATCCAGATCATGCCGGTTAAACGCTTCGAGGAATCCCTTTAACAATTCACGAGTCACAAGCCCGGACATTGGCTGACCTCCTCTACGGTGTTAAACTGCTAAATATTCGATCCGCTTAGCCACTTTCTGGTGCTTTTCACACCAGAAATATGGTGATATTTGGTCTGAATAAGCATTATACACCCGGGCGGTGAGGCTGCTCCGAAAAAAATACCCTGCCGAGCGAGATGCCGCTGTTCAAAAAACAGGGAGCAGCCAGTCGACAGGCTCGACATTCATGATACACTAGCAACCTGTTCAGATGAAAGGGTCAGTCACATGATCATGTCTAATCTCTCCGCCACCAGTGTCAGTTGCCCGAATATCGCCTTCATC
>JBJSYW010000349.1:0-4871 GCA_046089985.1 Chloroflexota bacterium | reverse complement strand
GGCAGGCGCCCTAGCCCACCTGTACGGCCATTACATCATAGTAGGTGCCGGCGCCAAAACCGTCCAGCAAGATGTGATCGCCGGCGGAAATATGCGGCAGCTGGCGCAGGAAGGCGATCATATTGGAGGCCGCGCTGACGTTGCCAAACTCGCTCAACAGCCAGGGCATTGGGAAGCTGACGCCCTCCTTCTGCAGCTGCTTGGCCTTGAGCTGGTTGATCTTGTAATTGGCGTGATGGACGATGCCGACCTTGATGGCGCGGCCGGCCTGCCCGGTCTTCTCCAGGTAGGCGGTGTAGTCTTTCATCACCTCCACCACCACCTGCACGCCGCTGCGCACGAACAGCTTCACCATGCCCATCAGCCCAGCCATCACCACCGGCGTACCGTCGGCCGGTTCGTGCATCAACCCGGCCACGCGCAGGTGGTCGTGGCTCTCCTGGGTGGTCTCCAGCAGCGCCTGGCGCGAGTGCGGGTAGTACATGCGCACCTGCAGCAGGCCCTCTTCATCGAAATTCTCGAACGAGCGCCCGGCTAGAAACTGCATCGTCTCGCCGGGGATGACGCCGATGGCGCCCATGCCATTGCCGAACAGCTGCAGGGCGTTTTTGTCGCGTGCCCGGCTGGTGAAGCGGCTCAGGCCTTCGATGCCGCCCACCAGCACCTTCTTGCCGCGCAGCTGCTCGGCCACGTTGGCCGCGCCTGGGGCAGACAGGCGCGGGTTGAGCGCCAGATGCAGCGCGCCCATCGATCCATCGCAGGCTTTGTGCAGGCTGACCTTTAAGACGTCGCGGCGCAGCCCGGCGCGTTCGGCCAGGCGCGGCAGGTAGTCGGTGGAGGCCGGGCCGCTCATGCCGATCAGCAGGCCGTCGACCTCCTGCGGCTGCCAGCCGTTGGCCTGCAGCGCGGCGGTGAGCAGGCGCGCCCCCACGGTCAGTTCCAGCTCCAGGTGATCGGCATCCGCGAGGTCGGGCAAGTGGTGGCGGTAGTTAAAGCCTAATTCGGCCAGGTTCATGCGTTCAGAGTCGACCAGCGGCAGACCGGTGCGATGTTCGACAAACGCCGGCAGGGCGGCGTTGTCATATACCTGTCCCCAGGACCCATAAGCCCCCCCGATCCCCAGGGCGGCGTTCGAGACGCGCTCGATGCCCAGTGGAATGGCAGTATCCCCGGCGGTTACCAGGCTGTTCTCGACCCCGGGGCGGTCAAAGAAGGATGGCGTGATTGTATCCATACGATGTGCTCCTTTAGTGCCTGATATAACACCGCTTTTCGCGGTTCGTTGTATAATTTTGCATACTTCTCTGAAACAGGGCAGGCGTATATGCGGCCGGACTGGGACTCGTACTTTTTGAAGATCGCCTATGCCGTCTCGGAGCGCTCGACGTGCGACCGGGCGTTTGTGGGCTGCGTGCTGGTGCTGGATAAGCGCATCCTGACCACCGGGTTCAACGGCTCGCCGGCGGGGCAGGACCACTGCGACGACGTGGGGCACCTGATGGTGGATGGGCACTGCGTGCGCACGATCCATGCCGAGACGAACGCCATCATCCAGGCCGCGCTGCACGGCGTTTCAACCCGCGGCGCCACCTGCTATGTCACCCACATGCCGTGCATCAACTGCACCAAAGCGCTGATCAACGCCGGGATCAGCCGCATCGTCTACCATGTCTCGTATCGGGAGGATGAAAACGCCCTGGCATTTCTGCGGGCGGCCCGGATCGAGGTGGTACGGCACGAATTTCTGCCGGGGTAGCCGGCGGGTGTGCGAGGAGGGCTGCAGCAATGAGCGACATGCTCCTGCTTTTTATCGTGTTCTTTGCCAACGGCGTGCTGCTGGTGCTGCTGTCGCTGCCGATGATCGCCGGCAAGGTGCCGCCGAACCCGTTCTACGGCTTCCGCACCCGCTCCACCCTGGAAGACCCCGAGCTGTGGTATCCAGCCAACCGTTACCTGGCGCAGTGGCTGCTGGTCAGCGGTTTGGTGATCAGCGGCCTGACTCTGGCGCTGTTCCTGCTGGCTGCGTTGGGCGTTCCGGGGTTCAACATCCTGACCATTTCAAGCGTGATGCTGGGGGTGATGGTGATCACGATGGGGGTGTCGATCGGGCGCAGCATGAGCTACCTGAGCGCGTTGAAGCGGGAGAAACAAGCTCATCGTTTTGAGCCAAAGGAGTGAGATCGATGCTAACCGACGCCTTCAGCCGCCTGCGCGCCCTGCCGCCCTTTAAACTGGAGCGCTATTTCGCCCGCTATGAGTTCTCGGCCGAATACCTGCTGTGCAGTTCGGACTGCGAGTCGCTGGCGATCGGCGACCTGCTGGCCTTTGAACCGGGAGCGGCGGAAGCCTTCCAGCGGCACTGGCTGGGGTATACCGAGTCGCTGGGCGCGCCGGGGCTGCGCCGGGGGATCGCCGGGATCTATCAGGCGATCGAGCCGGAGCAGGTGCTGGTGCACAGCGGGGCCGAGGAAGCCATCCTGCTGTTCTACCTGGCGGCGCTGCAGCCGGGTGACCATGTGATCGTGCATTGGCCGGGCTACCAGTCGTTGGCTGAGATCCCGGCGGCGCTGGGCTGCCAGGTGACGCCCTGGCGGGCGCGGCCCGAGAACGGCTGGGCGCTGGACCTTGACGAACTGGAGCGGCTGGCGCGCCCCGAGACGCGCCTGGTGGTGGTCAACACGCCGCACAACCCCACCGGCTACCTGATGGCGCACGCCGACCTGGAGCGGCTGGCGGGTTTCTGCCGGCAGCGCGGGCTGCTGCTGCTGGTGGATGAGGTGTACCGCGAGTCGGAATACTCTGATGAAGACCGGCTGCCGGCTGCCTGCGACGTGTATGAGCAGGCGGTCTCACTGGGCGTCATGTCGAAGACCTATGGGCTGGCTGGGCTGCGCATAGGCTGGATCGCCACGCGCAGCGCGGAGGTCTACCGGCGCATGGCGGCGCTGAAGGACTACACCACCATATGCAGCAGCGCCCCGAGCGAGTTTCTGGCCGAGCTGGCGCTGCGGCACCGCGCCCGGCTGACGGCGCGCACGCGCAGCCTGCTGCTGGACAACCTGGCGCTGCTGGACCAGTTCTTCGCCGGGCAGGCCGGGCGGCTGCGCTGGGTGCGGCCGCGCGCCGGGTCGGTGGCGTTCCCCGAATACCTGGATGGCGATGTCGAGCGCTTCTGCCACGCGTTGGTCAGCCAGGCCGGGGTGCTGCTGGCGCCGGGCGAGCTGTTCGATTACCCCGGGAACCATTTCCGCATCGGGTTGGGGCGCCGCAGCCTGCCGCAGGCGCTGGCCCGCCTGCAGGATTTCCTGGAGCGGCCCACAGCCGGTTGACGGATGCCCAGCGGTTTAATGCACACCGCCGGCGGACAGGCTCCGCCGGCGGTGTGCGTTAACGAGCCGGGACGGCGACCGTGACCATGCCGTTGTTGACCCGGATCACGGCGCTGGCGCAGTCATACGGGTTCTGCGGGTCGACAATGCCTTTCTTCTTTTCGATGCACCAGTAGTAGCGGGTGAAGATCGGCTCGGGGAAGTAGAACTCAATGTATTTACCGGGCTTGATCCAGTTGCCCAGCGTGGGCGGGTGTGTGCCGATCCAGTAGCTGTGCTTACCCGCGTTGAAGACCCGCAAGGTGCAGCAGCCGCGGGTTGACTGCGGGAAGAGCGCCTGGGTGGGAAAGGGCGTCAGGGTGGGAGCGGGCGTTGTGGGCAGCGGCTGGGTGGTCAAGCTGGGGACCGGGGTCAGGCTGGGGATGGGGGTGGCGGTTTCTGGCGGCGGCGGGGGCGAGAAGGTCGGGCTGGGCGGTAGGGTCGCGCTGGGCAGGGCGGCCGATTCAGGGCTGGATTGGGCGGGTTGGGCAGGTTCGACCGGCGCCTGCGGTACGCCGCCCGGCAGGCCACTGCTCACCAGGTCGGTGATGGCGCAGCCGAGCAGCCCCAACACGGTGAGCAAGAGGAACAGGCGGTGCCCCAGGCGCAGCCAGGGCAGCCGGCGCGCCGGTGGATGGAGCAGACGATCGGTCATGGGAACCTCCCGCGGCCGGAGCAGGCCGCTGTGCTTCTGCCTTGATTATCGCACAGGCTGAGCCAGAATACAATAGCATGTGCATTTCAGATGTCTCAGGAGCATATTGACAGCCTATATAGATGCATGTATAATGACCTTAGAATATGTGTTCTGATATCAATTGCCGGGCCATAGGAGGCGCGCCATGGAAAACGTATCGCACGACCAATTACCTCCCACTTCGCTGCAGCGGATGACTTATTATGGGATGCTGCTGGCGGCAGTGATCTCCCTAGGGCTGGTGTATGGCGCGTTCATCGCGCTGGTGCTGCGTTTGCTCAATGCTCGCCTGGCTGCCGGGTAAATGGGTGAGCGCTTTACCGGTAGTGTCGAAGAAGGATTCAATGAATGAGTTGAAACGGTATAACCTGGTCGTCACGGAAGAGATGTACGCCCAGTTGGAGCAGGTGGCGCGCAAGCGGCACACCAGCGTAGTCGAGATATTGCGCCGCTATATCAAACTGGGGTTGATCGTTGAAGAGATTGACGAGCGCCCGGGCGCGGAACTGTTGATCCGCGAAGGCGCGCGCGAGCGCCAGATCGTATTCCTGTAGTGTTGGACGGTCCTGTGCAGGCCCGTGCCGGTTGCTGACCGGGACGGGCGCTGCGCGTTCTATCGAAAACCCCCGTTAATTTGCCCGAGATTTCCACAATTGGCTGTATAATGAAACGAATGTTCTGTTAATATATGGGCTAAGGAGGCATGATGGAGGCGAATATCCTTAGCGAATTTCTGTCTGGGCTGGCCGGAGCGCTGCTCTCGCTGGCGGCCAGCTACCTGCCCGGGTTCTCGGGTTGGTTCGAAG
>JBJSYW010000348.1:0-3915 GCA_046089985.1 Chloroflexota bacterium | reverse complement strand
CGCGGCGCTCCCGCCGCCCGGCAGCCGCCCAGGCCAGACTCCGTTCATGGCAGAATTTTCGGTTCACTTTGACGCTCATGACCCGGTGAGAGTGCCCTCCGGCACGCTGCTGACCGAGGCCGCCCGCCTGGCGGGGGTCGAGGTTGGGCAGCCGTGCGGCGGGCAGGGCCGCTGCGGCCGCTGCGCGGTGAAGGTGCTGGAAGGCGCCGTGCGCCGTCGCTCTACGCTGCGCCTTTCGGCCGAGGATGTGGCCGATGGCTACGCCCTGGCCTGCCAGACCGTGGTGGAAGGCGACTGCCGCGTGCACGTACCGCCGCAAGCGGTGGTGGAACGGCACCTGACCACCGACCTGACCGTGGCGAAGGTCCACCCACCCGCCAACTACAACTACGACCTCGACCAGACCGTGCGGCGCGTGTCGCTCTCGCTCACCCCGCCCAGCATGGACGACCAGACCGACGACCTCAGCCGGCTGCTCACCGGGCTGCGCCAGCAGGCCGGGCTGACCGGAGTCAGCGTCTCGCTGCCGCTGATCCAGAAGCTGGGCGCAGCGCTGCGCGCCGACGAGACGGGCGAGACCTGGCAGGTGACCGCCATCGTCGATATGCGCGAGCGGTTGGACGGGCGCACCATCGACGAATGGCTGATCGACGTGCTGCCCGGTCAGCCCGGCGAAGGCGACCCGCTGTGGGGCATCGCGGTCGATATCGGCACCACCACCGTCACCGTCTGGCTGGTTGACCTGGTCAGCGGGCAGGTGGCGGCGCAGGCCTCCGAATACAACGGCCAGATCGCCCGCGGCGAGGACGTGATCAGCCGCATCGTGTATGCCAACAAGAACGGCGGCGGCGGCGAGCTGCGCAGCCTGGCGCTCAACAGCATCAACACACTGATCAAGGAAGTCTGCCGGCGGGCGGCGGCTGCGCATGGGCCGATCGAACCGCGGCAGCTGGTCAAAGCCGCCATCGCCGGCAACTCGACCATGATGCACCTGTTTCTGGGCATCCCGGCTAACAGCATCCGCCTGGCGCCGTTCGTCACTGCCGCCAACCACCTCCCGCTGCTCAGCGCGGCCGAGGTGGGGCTGGAAATCAACCCGCTTGCCACGGTCGACTGCCTGCCGGGGGTTGCCAGCTACGTCGGCTCGGATATCACCGCCGGGGTGCTCTCCTCGGGGATGGATGATACCTCGAAGGTGACGCTCTTCATGGACGTGGGCACCAACGGCGAGATCGTGCTCGGCTCGGCCGAATGGCTGGTGACCTGCGCCTGCTCGGCCGGCCCGGCCTTCGAAGGCGCGGGGGTGCACAGCGGAATGCGCGCCACCCGCGGCGCGGTTGAAGAAGTGTGGATCAACGACCAGACCTACGAGCCGACCTACCGGGTGATCGGTGGGGCGGGCCAGCCGCCGCGCGGCATCTGCGGCAGCGGGCTGATCTCGCTGCTGGCCGAGATGTTTATGACCGGCGTGGTGGATAAGGCCGGGCATCTGAACACGCACCTGGACACGCCGCGCATCCGCAGCGGTGAGAACGGCCTGGAGTACGTGATCGCCTGGGCGGCCGAGACCGCCAACCAGCGTGACCTGACCGTCACGCACGTGGATATCGATAACCTGCTGCGTACCAAGGGCGCAATCTATGCCGGCTACTCGGTGCTGGCCGATTCGGTGGGCGTGCCGATGGAGCTGATCGAGCAGATGCTGGTGGGCGGCTCGTTCGGCAAGTATCTGAACGTCGAAAAGGCGATCCAGATCGGGCTGCTGCCCGACCTGCCCTGGGAGCGCTTCCAATTCCTGGGCAATACCTCGGCGCGCGGCGCTTACTATGCCCTGCTCGACCGCCGCGCCCGCCAACGCATCCAGGATATCGCCGCGCGCATGACCTACATCGAATTGAGCGCCGATAACTCGTTCTACGACGCCTTTATGTCGGCCCTGTTCCTGCCGCATACCGACCTGTCACGGTTCCCCAGCGTGGAAGCCGCCCGGCAGGCTTCATAAAGAAAAAAGGATGGAGACCTATGTATATCATTGGCGAAAATATCCACATTATTTCTGAAAAAGTCAAAGAAGCCCTCACCAACCGCGACGCCCGCTTCTTCCAGGAGCTGGCGGTTAAACAGGTGGAAGCCGGCGCGCAAGCGATCGACCTGAACCTTGGCCCGCGCAAGAAGGATGGCGAGGAAGTTTTCCCGTGGATCGTCGATACGGTGCAGGCGGTGGTGGACGTGCCGCTGTCGTTCGACACCACCAACCTGGTGGGGATCGAGGCGGGCCTGAAGCACATCACCAAGGCCCAGCCGATCATCAACTCCACCTCGGCTGAGCCGGAGCGTCTGGAGAAGGTGCCGCTGGTGGCGAAGAAGTACAACACCCGCCTGGTGGCGCTGACCATGGGCTCGTCGGGCATCCCGGTGGCGGCGGATGAGCGGGTCAACATCGCGGTGGAAAAGCTGATCCCGCGCATGATGGAGATCGACTACCCGATGCAAGACCTGATCATCGACCCGCTGGTGCTGACCGTCTCCGGCTGCCAGGAGTACTGCCCGCAGCTGCTCGAGGCCGTGCGTACCCTACCGTACGCCTGGGACCCGGCCCCGTCGATCTCGGTCGGCCTGTCGAACGTCTCGAACGCGGTGCCGAACGCCAACCGACCGCTGCTGAACCGGGTCTACCTGGCGATGCTGATGGGCGTGGGGCTGCAGATGATGATCGCCAACCCGATGGACGAGAAGCAGAACGAAGTCATCCGGGTGATCGAGAACCGCGACCAGAGCACCGCCCTGGGCCGGCTGTACCTGAAGATCGCCGACCGCATCGCCGCCATGGAAGAGCCGCAGGTCGAGGATGTCGATTTCTCCGATCCGGAGCAGGTCGAGATCTGGAAGACCGTCCAGGTGCTGCTGAACAAGGTCATCTACGCCGAGTCGTACCTCGAGCAGTAGCCTGCCCGGCCCCTGGTTGACGGTTGTCATACCACAGATATGACATTGTCCACTAGACTGGTCCGATTAGGACGAATTATAATTAGGGAAACCGTGGGCAGCGGCAGTGCGTCTGAAGCGCCGCCGCTGCCCATCCCAACGGTCTTTCCCTGTCCCGAGCCTGTATCGAAGGAGTAGCACCATGCCCCTATTAACCCCTGGACGCCGCTGGCAGCCTGCGTTTATGCCCTTCAAGCGCGAACCGTTCGGCCGTCGCGCCCTGGCGATGGTGGAACGGATGGTCAAAGGCCCCATCTGGGGCTGCCGCATGTGCGGCAACTGCCTGCTGCAGGAGACGGCCTTCATCTGCCCGATGGAATGCCCCAAGGGCATTCGCAACGGTCCCTGCGGCGGCTCGACTGAAGAGCGCTGCTACGTGGACGAGACGCGCCCGTGCATGTGGTACAAGATCTATGACCGGGCCTTCAAGATGGGCCGCGAAGAGAAGCTGCTGGAAGTGCTGCCGCCGCTGGATTGGAACAAGACCGGCACCGAGACCTGGGGGGATGTATTCCTGCAGGTCAAGAAGGTGGGGGTGAGCAATTTCACCTCCGGGATGCTGAACAAAGAAAAACGCCACGAAACCTGGGAATCGGTCTTTGAGCCGGTGCGCCAGCCGGATTGGTGGCAGGGCGATGCGGCCTACCACGCCCCGGCTTACGATGAGCCGGCCTCCGAGCTGGAGCGGGCGCTGCGCGCCGGCAAGTTCGTGGTCACCTCCGAGGTGGCCCCGCCGGTGACGGTGGCGACCAAGAAGCTGGTGCAGAACATCCAGATGGTGAAGCCGTATGTGACGGCGATCAACTTCACCGACTCGCCGTCTGCGTCGCCGCGCATGTCGTCTTGGGCATGCAGCACAATCGCGGTGCAGAACGGCGCCGAGCCGGTGATGCAGATCGCCGCCCGCGACCGCACGCGCATCGGCCTGCA
>JBJSYW010000347.1:0-3232 GCA_046089985.1 Chloroflexota bacterium | reverse complement strand
TGCCGCCCAGTTTTGCGTAGACAACGTTACGAGGTCTGCATGAAAATAATCGCTTATATCGCGGCCGCAATCCTGATCTTCTTCGGTGTGCTGTTTATGTGGGGCGCGTTTGACCCGGTCAACGGGCAGGTGATCTGGCTGCCGGTCGGCCTGATCAGCGTGCTGATCGGCTTTGGCCTAATCTGGTTCGCCTCGCGCCGCAAACCGGCCGCCCCGGGCGACGGCAATGTGACCATCCAGGTTGACCTGCCGGCCAATGTAGCGCTGGATACGCTGAAGTGCAAATCGTGCGGCGGCGCGCTCAGCTCCAAAGACATCAAAATGGCCGCCGGTGCGCCGGTGGTCACCTGCCCCTACTGCGGGTCGGAGTACCAGCTGACCGAAGAACCCAAATGGTAGCCGGTTAATCACGTTCCTCGTGGAGCCAGGCATGAAAAAAATCAAATGGATTGCTCTTTTGCTGCTGCTGGCCGGGCTGCTGTTCCCGGCGGCAGCCCACGCGCAAAGCTACCTGTTCACGCTGGATGAGCTGCGCGCGGTGGTCGATTTGCAGGCCGATGGGTCGGCCTCGATCGATTACTGGTTCACCTTCACCAACGCCCCCGGGGCGCACGCCATCGATTTCGTCGACGTGGGCATGCCCAACGACCGCTTCAGCATGGTGGGCGTGCAGGCCGATGTGGACGGCTTCCCGGTCAGCGTCTCGCGCTCCGATTACGCCGGCAATGGCAGCGGTTTCGCGTTCGTGCTGGGCCGGGAGGAGATCCGCCCCGGCGCTTCCCGCACCGTGCACGTGCACGTGCCCGACGCCGGCGGCTGGCTGCGCTATGACTCGCAGGCCGATGACTACGCCAGCTTCGCCTTTATGCCCACGTATTTCTGCCGTGAATTTGTGCAGGGCAGCACGCAGATCTCGGTCACGATCGTCTTCCCACCCGGCGTGCAGCCCGACGAGCCGCGCTGGCATGAAGCTCCCGGCGGTTTCCCCGCCACCCCCGGCAGCGGCGTTGACGAGCAGGGGCGCGTGTTTTACCAGTGGATCAACCAATCCGCCTCCGGCGCCGGGCAGTACGATTTCGGCGTATCGTTCCCGGCCAGCTACGTCCCGGCGTCAGCCGTCACACGCCCCTCGCTGGCCGAAACCCTGGGGATCAGCGAAGACACGCTGCTCACCGTGGGCTGCTGCGGCAGCATCGGGTTGTTCCTGGCGGGGATCATCTTCCTCTCCAACCGCAGCGCCAGCCGGCGCAAGCTGCAGTACATGCCGCCCAAGGTAGCCATCGAAGGGCTGGGCATCAAGCGCGGCCTGACCGCGGTGGAGGCGGCGGTGCTGATGGAGCTGCCGCTGGATAAAGTGCTGACCATGATCCTGTTCGGGCTGGTGAAGAAGAATGCCGCGCTGGTCAAGACCCGCGAGCCGCTGGAGCTTGAAAGCGTCTCGCCCCGCCCGGACGACCTGCACCCCTACGAGGCCGGCTTCCTGGACGCCTTTGAGCGCCCGAAGAGCGAGCGCCGCCGCCAGCTGCAGACCATGATCGTCGAGCTGGCCCGCGATGTGTCGACCAAGATGAAGGGCTTCAGCAAGCGCGAGACCGTGGCCTACTACAAGGACATCGCCGAGCGGGCCTGGAAACAGGTCGAAGCCGCCCAGACCCCGCAGGTCAAGAGCGAGACCTTTGAGAAGTACATGGAATGGACCATGATGGACCGCGAGTACGACGGTCGCACCCGCCGGGTGTTCACCGGCCCGGTCTACGTGCCCACCTGGTGGGGCCGCTATGACCCGGGCTACCGGCCCACGCCGGTCAGCACATCCGGCTGTGGCGGTGGCGGCGGGCAGGGCGGCTCGTTCTCGCTGCCCACCCTGCCCGGCTCCAGCTTCGCCGCGTCGGTCATCGGCGGGGTGCAGAACTTCTCCGCCGGCGTGGTCGGCGACCTGACCTCCTTCACCGGCGGGGTGACCGAGAAGACCAACCCCGTCCCCAAGCCTACCTCCAGCGGGGGCAGCTTCCGGGGCGGCAGCGGCGGCGGCGGGCGCAGCTGCGCCTGCGCGTGTGCCTGCGCCGGGTGCGCCTGCGCCTGCGCCGGCGGCGGGCGGTAAGCCGGTGGTCGCCTTCGAGCGCCTGCTGCAAAAGCTGCGCCGCCCCGGGCCTGGCGGCGCGCCTTCCGTGGCCCCCCCGCCAGCGGAAGCGCCTGCCCTGCGCCACTACACCCGCGTCGTGGGCGGCGAGCGCTCACGCATCCACCTGCGCCAGGATCCGGACGGCAGCGCCATGCTGCTGGTCAACGCCAGCCGGGTGATGCACCTCAATCCGTCCGCGGCGCTGATGGCGCGCCTGGCGCTGGACGGCGCGCCCGGCGAACAGGCCGTGCGCCGGCTCACCCGCACCTACCGCGTCTCCCGCGCCCAGGCCCAGAATGACTATACGCAGTTCGTCGCCCAGCTCGACGAGCTGCTCCGCCCCGACGGGGCCTGCCCGGTGCACGATCTCGACCTCGAGATCAGCATGCCCTTCTCGGCCCGCCCATCCGCCCCCTACCGCATGGACCTGGCCCTGACCTACCGCTGCAACAACGACTGCGCCCACTGCTATAACGCCCGCGAGCGCAGCTTCCCCGAGCTGGACACCGCCGCCTGGAAGCGCATACTCGACCGGCTGTGGGCGGTGGGCATCCCGCACGTGGTCTTCACCGGCGGCGAGCCCACCCTGCGCGCCGACCTGCCCGAACTGGTGGCCCACGCCGAACAGCTGGGCATGCTCGCCGGGTTGAATACCAACGGCCGCCGCCTTTCGGATGCGCGCTACGTGGCCCAGCTGGTCGAGGCCGGGCTGGATCACGTCCAGATCACGCTCGAATCGCACGACGCGCACATCCACGACCACATGGTGCGCCTGCACGGGGCCTGGGGGCAGACCGTAGCCGGCATCCGCAACGCCCTGGCCGCGCCGCTGTACGTGATGACCAACACCACCATGCTGAAAGACAACGCCCCCGTGCTGGGCGAGACGCTGGATTTCCTGGCCCAGCTTGGCCTGCCCACCGTGGGCCTGAACGCGCTGATCTACTCGGGGCGCGGCGCCACCGTTGGCGCAGGGCTGCCGGAGGCCGAGCTGCTGCCGCTGCTCGACCTGGCCCGCCGCAAAACCGACGCCGCCGGTCAGCGCCTGATCTGGTACACTCCCACCCAATACTGCCATTTCGACCCGATGGCACTTCTACTTCTACTTCT
>JBJSYW010000346.1:0-5944 GCA_046089985.1 Chloroflexota bacterium | reverse complement strand
CACCGACCGCCGCCAGGCCCTGCAGGCCATCGAGAGCCTGCACGCCGGCGCGGGCGGCAGCGACCTGGGCGTGGCGCTGCAGCTGGCCTCGGCCATCGCCCGCCGCCAGGCAGACGCCGAGACGGTGGTGCTCTCGGACGGCAACGGCGAGCTGCCAGGCCGGCTGGCGGTGCAGGGCAAGCTGACCTACCTACCGTTGGGGATCGAGAACGCCAACCAGGCGGTGGGCAACCTGCGCCTGGAACCGGCCCCGGGCGGCCAAAGCCTGACCGCCTTTGTGCAGGCGATTAACTACGGCAGCCAACCGGCAGCGCGCCGGCTGGCGGTTTTCGCCGACGAGCAGTTGGTGGACGCCTTCGACCTGCAGCTGGCCGCGGGCGAAACCCAGGCCGTCCTGGCCCAGGGGCTGCTGACCACCACCCGGGTGGTGGAAGCGCGCCTGGTCGAGCCGGGGGCGCTGCCCCCCGCCGGCCCGGCTGAAGGCGCTGCGGCCCATGCGCCGGCGGCCGAAGCGGCCGCAGCAGACGCGCCCGGCGCCCCGGCCACCAGCGCAGATTTCCTGGCCCTGGATGACCGGGCCTGGGCGGTCAACCGCCCGGCGCGCAGCGTAGCCGTCACACTGACCGGCCCCGGCAACCTGTTCCTGGAGACCGGGCTGAGCCTGCTGCCCAGGCTGCAGGTGACCCGCCTGGCCTCCGGCACGGCGCTGCCGCCGGCCGACCTGACCATCCTGGACGGCGGGCTGCCGCTCACTGGCACGCTGCCGTCCGGCGCGCTGCTGTTCATTAACCCGCTGCAGAGCACCGCCTTCTTCAGCGTCACCGGCGGGCTGTCCAACCCGCGCCCGCAGCCGGCTTCGGAAAACGAACCGCTGCTGGAATATGTGGCGCTGGAGCAGGTCAACCTGCTGGATGCGGCGCGCATCCCGCTGCCCGAGTGGGCCCACGCCGTGATCGTGGCCCAGGGGCCGGACGGTGATGCATGGCCGCTGTTGTTCACCGGCGAAGTGCAGGGCCGGCGGGTGGCGGTGCTGGCCTTCGACCTGCGCCGCTCGGACCTGCCGCTGCAGGTGGCCTTCCCGCTGCTGCTCGCCAACCTGGCCGACTGGCTGGCCCCCGGGCAGGCCGGCGGCGAGCTGCCGGCGCAGATCAGCCCCGGACAGGCGCTGCAGATCCCGCCGCCGGACGGCGCAGCCCAGGTGACGGTGACCCGTCCGGATGGGGCGCGCGCCACGCTGCAGGCGGCGGGCGGGCCGCTGCTATTCGCCGATACCGCCCAGCTGGGCGTCTACCGGGTGCAGACCGGCGAGGGCGAGCTGCTGGCAGCCGCCAACCTGTTTGCGCCGCGCGAATCCCAGCTTGAGCCGCTGCAAGAGCTGCCGGTGACCGGGTTGGAAGCGGACAACGCGGCCGCCGCCGGCCAACCGGCCTGGAGCGAGCAGCAGCGCTGGCTGATGACGCTGGCGCTGGGCCTGCTGGTGGGCGAATGGTTGGTATACCACCGCCCCACGCTGCTGATGATCATCGAGAAACTGCGCCGGCGGGCCGCCTGACCCGCGCGAGCGCCCAAACGCTTATGTCAATCACCTTTATCTACCCGCAATACCTGTGGCTGCTGCTGCTGGTCCCGCTGACGGTGGGGCTGGGGCTGGCGGCCCGCCGCACCTCCAGCCGGGCGCGCCTGTCGGGCGGGCTGGCGCTGCGCGCCGTGCTGCTGTCGGCGATCATCGCCGCGCTGGCAGGGGCGCAGCTGCGCCTGCCCAGCCCGCAGTTGACCACCGTGTTTGTGCTGGACGCCTCCGACAGCCTTCCGGCCGCCGAGCGCGCCCGCGGCGAAGCGCTGATCGCCGAGGCGATCGCCGCCGTATCCGGCCCGGATGGCACGCTGCAGGCCGGCAACCAGGCGGCGATCGTGGTCTTTGGCGAGCAGGCGCTGGTCGAGCGGCTGGCCTCCGAGGGACCGCTGGCGCAGATCGCCTCTGTGCCGGTAACCACCCGCACCGACATTGCCGCCGCGCTGCAGCTGGCGCAAGCGCTGCTGCCGCCCGAAGGAGCCAAGCGCCTGGTGCTGCTCTCTGACGGCCGGCAGAACCTGGGCCAGGCCCTGCAGCAGGCCGAACTGGCCGCCTCCAGCGAGATCGAGCTGACCTATGTACCACTGGGCGCGCCCGGCGGCGAAGCCGAGGTGCGCCTGGAGCGGCTGGACGCGCCGGCCGAGGTGCGCCAGGGGCAGGTGATCCGCCTGTCGATTGAAGTGGTCAGCACCGCTCAAACCGCCGCCACGCTGCGCATCTTCGACGGCGACCGGCTGGCGCGCGAGATGGAAGTGACGCTGCAGAACGGGACCAACCGCTTTCAGGTGGAATTGCCCACCACCGGGCAAGCAGGCGAGACCGGCTTCCGGCGCTTCCGCGCCCAGGTGCTGCCCGAACTGGACACGCGCCTGCAAAACAACGAAGCCGGCGCTTTCAGCGTGGTGTATGGCCCGC
Source organism: Chloroflexota bacterium (assembly GCA_046089985.1). Lineage (GTDB taxonomy): Bacteria > Chloroflexota > Anaerolineae > Anaerolineales > UBA4823 > RBG-16-57-11. The sequence goes on along the minus strand of JBJSYW010000346.1, from coordinate 3,456 downwards.
CGGCGGTACTGATTGTGGAAGGCGAGCCGGGCGACGCCGAGAACCTGGCCCGCGCGCTGCAGGCATCGGAGATGAAGGTCACCCGCATCGACCCAGCCGCGCTGCCCACCACACTGGCCGAACTGGCCGCCTACCAGGCGGTGGTATTGGCCAACGTCAACGCCGGGGCGCTGCCCAGCGGTGCGCTGGAACTGCTGCAGGTCTACGTACGCGACCTGGGCATGGGGCTGGTGATGAGCGGCGGGCCGCAGTCCTTTGGGGCCGGCGGCTACCTGCGTACTCCGCTCGAAAAAGCCCTGCCGGTCGACATGGATGTGCGTGACAAGGATATGCAGGCCAACCTGGCGCTGGTGCTGGCGGTGGACAAGTCCGGCAGCATGGGACGCTGCCACTGTGACAACCCCGACCTGAACCAGAGCTACACCCCCACCCTGTCGGGCCAGGCCAAGGTCGATATCGCCAAGGAAGCCATCATGCGCTCGGCTGGCGCCCTGGGCGACCAGGACTTCCTGGGCGTGCTGGCGTTCGATGACCGGCCGCGCTGGGCGCTGCCACTCAGCCGCATGGTCGACCCGGCGGCGCTGGAAGGGGCGATTTCGGGTTTCGGCGCCGAGGGCCAGACCAACCTGGAGGCCGGGGTGGCGGAAGCCTATAAGGCGCTGCAGGGCGTGCAGGCGCGCCGCAAGCACGTGATCTTGATGACCGACGGGTGGGTGCGGCGCGGCGACCTGACCCCGCTGGCGGACGAGATGGCAAAAGAAGGCATCACCCTCAGCGTGGTGGCAGCCGGCGAAGGCTCGGCCGAATACCTGTTGGCGCTGTCGCAGATCGGCGGCGGCACGTTCTACCCGGCGGTAGACATTTTCCACGTGCCGGACATCTTCCTGAAAGAGACGGTCAAGTCGGTGGGCGAGTACATCATCGAGGAGCCGTTCTACCCGCTGCCCTCCGCCCCCAGCCCGGCGCTGAGTGGGATCGACGTCACCCGCCTGCCGGCGCTGCTGGGCTACAACGGCACCACCGGTAAAAACACGGCCCGCATGGACCTGCTGACAGCGCGCGGCGACCCGCTGCTGGCCACCTGGCAGTACGGGCTGGGCCGCTCGGCCGCCTGGACTTCCGACCTGCGCAGCCAGTGGGGTAAAGACCTGGTGGCGTGGGAGGGTTTCAGCCGCTTTGCCACCCAGATGGTGGATTGGGTGCTGCCTGCCCAAAAGACCGATGGGTTGGAGGCCACCGCTCGCCTGGACGAGCACCGTGCGGTGGTCGACCTGAAGGCGCTTGACCCATCCGGCCAACCGCGGAACTTCCTCAGCGGGCAGGCCACGTTGATCGGGCCGGACCTGCAGGCGGTGGAGGCGAAGCTGGAGCAGGTGGGCGCGGGGCAGTACCGGGCCGAAGCGCCGGTGGACCGCCCGGGGGCCTACCTGGTGCGGCTGGGGGTCAACCAGGGCGACCAGTCGCTGGGCCAGGTGACGTTGGGGCTGGCGGTGCCGTACTCGCCCGAGTACAAGGAGACCGGGGTTGATCGTGGACTGTTGAACGAGCTGGCCCGCCTGACCGGCGGCGGCGAGCTGCCCGCGCCGGCGGCGGCCTTTGCCCACAACCTGCCCAGCGCGGCCCAGGCGCGCGAGATTTGGGAGCCGCTGCTGCTGCTGGCGGCGCTGCTCTTCCCGTTGGACGTGGCGCTGCGCCGACTGGCCTTCAGCCGCAAAGACTGGCAGCGCGGCCGGGCCTGGCTGGACCAGCGCCTGGCGGTGCTGCGTGGGCTGCGCCGCCCCGGACGGCAGGCCGGGGAAGCCCCGGCAGTATTGGGGCAGTTGTTCGAGGCGCGCCAGCGCGCCCGCCACCGCAGTGGGGCCGAGCCGCAGCCGCCCGGCCCGGCGGACGAATTCCCCGTCCCGCCGGAGAAACCGGACGCCGGCCCACGCCGCCCGGCAGACCGGCCCACGCCCGCCGGTTCGCATCGCCCGGCAGACGCTCCGCCCACCCCGCCCCCGGCAGACGCGCCGCCGCCGGCCGATGAAGCATCGACCGGCGACTCGCTGGCCCGCCTGCGCGAGGCCAAGAAACGCGCCAACAAGCGCGGTTAAACGTCAGATCGTGAAATCTTCCTCGTGCCACACCCCGTCCCGGTCGGGCGGGTGCAGCGGCGCGGCGTGATGATTGGTGTGGTGCCCTTCCAGGCGCTCCTCCAGCTCTTTGACGTGCTCCATCAGCAGCGCCAGCGATTCTCCGATCGTGTCCGGCAGGCGTCCGTGGTCCAGGTCGGGCAGGCTGGTGGCGCGCGGCTTGCTGCGCTGCACCACCTGCCCCGGCACGCCCACCACCACCGAGTTGGGCGGCACGCCCTTGACCACCACCGCATTGGCGCCGATGCGGCTGCCCGCGCCGATGGTGATCGCGCCCAGGATCTTGGCCCCCGCCCCCACCACCACGTTGTCCTCCAGCGTGGGGTGGCGCTTGCCCTTGTTCAGGCTGGTGCCGCCCAGCGTCACCCCGTGGTACAGGGTCACATTGCGGCCCACCTCGGCCGTCTCGCCGATCACCACGCCCATGCCGTGGTCGATGAACAGGTTGGCGCCGATCGTAGCGCCGGGGTGGATCTCGATCCCGGTCAGGGCGCGCACCACCTGAGAGATGAAGCGCCCGATAAAGCGCATGCTGCGCTCCCAGAACCAGTGCGCCACGCGGTGCCCCCACACCGCATGCAGCCCGGGGTAGCAGAACAGTACTTCCAACGTGGAGCGCGCCGCCGGGTCGCGGTCGAACACAGATTGGATATCACTGTTGATCAGCTTGGTGGTAATCCCCAGCATGGCTTAATCCGCCAGGTTGGCAAACAGGGGCGTGCTCAGGTAACGCTCGCCGAAGGACGGGATGATCACCACGATCAGCTTACCCGCCATCTCAGGACGCTGCGCCACTTGCACCGCCGTCCATACCGCCGCCCCGGAAGAGATGCCAACCAGGAGCCCTTCCTCTTTTGCCATGCGGCGGGCATACTCAAACGCGTCGTCGGCTTTGACGCGCACGATCTCGTCATACACCTGGGTGTTCAATACCTGCGGCACGAACCCGGCCCCGATGCCCTGGATCGGGTGCGGGCCTTTCGGGCCGCCGGACAGCACCGCGGAGGCGTCCGGCTCGACTGCCACGATGCGCACACCCGGCTTGCGCGCCTTCAGCACCTCACCGATGCCGGTGATCGTCCCGCCGGTGCCGATGCCCGCCACCACTGCGTCCACCTGTCCGTCGGTGTCACGCCAGATTTCCTCGGCTGTGGTCTTGCGGTGCACCTCAGGGTTAGCCGGGTTGTTGAACTGCATCGGCATAAAGTAGCGCGGGTCGGAGGCAGCCAGCTCTTCGGCCTTGCGGATCGCCCCGCCCATCCCGTCCGGGCCGGGGGTCAGCACCAGCTCAGCCCCGTAAGCGCGCAGCAGCATGCGGCGCTCT
>JBJSYW010000345.1:0-2924 GCA_046089985.1 Chloroflexota bacterium | reverse complement strand
CCTGCGCCTGGCGCATGCCACGGCGGACGTTTCCAGCAGCTGGCTGGCCCCAGACGAGTTCCTATCGGCGGCGCGTGACGGCCGCCGCCAGCCGGCTGCGACCGCCTATCTGCTGGATTGGGCGCGCCTGAAGACCGCCTGGCGCAGCCTGCTGCCGGCGCTGGCGCTGCTGGCGGGCGTGCTGGCGCTGCAGTTGGCGCTGACCTACCTGCCGTACCGGCCGTACCCGGCGGATGAAGCCCGGCTGGAGCTGGTACTGCGGCATCACCCCGGCTACCCGATCGCGGGGCTGGACGGGGCGGCGGATGGTGGTGCGCTGAGCGCGGCGGGCGCGCCGGTGCAGGCTGACGCTGTGCGCCTGGTGCTGCTGGTGGATGGCCAGGTTTATGAGGACCGGGTGCTGGCGGCGGCCGGCAGCGGCCGCGGGCGGCAGATTCGCCAGTACCTGTATTGGGCGCTGCCGGCCGGCGAGCGCCAGGTGCAGGTGCTGCTGTACGACCCGGCCGGCGCCGGGCAGCCGCAGGCGCTGTTCGACGACCGCATGGCCTTCAGCGCCGGGCAGGTCAACCGGCTGGCTTACCAGGATCAGGTGGTGGGCGGCGATCCCGAGGTGGGCGAGCAGCTGTATTACGACTCGAGCCTGGGCTCGACCGTATCGTGCCGCATCTGCCACTCGCTGGAACCGGACCAGCGCCTGGTGGGGCCGTCGTTTGCCGGGGTGGCAGGGCGGGCGGGGCAGCGTGTGCCGGGGCTGAGCGCCGAAGCATACCTGCGCCAGTCAATCCTGGAGCCGGACGCCTACGTGGTGGACGGTTACCCGCAGGGCCAGATGGTGCAGAACCTGGACGAGATTTTGACCGAGCAGCAGATCGCCGACCTGGTGGCGTTTCTGATGACGCTCAAATAACCCGGCTGGGGCAGGCGCGCCAGGGGCCGGCGGTGTCCCACCCGCCGCCCCGCGCGCTGCCCGGTTTGCTCACCGCGGCGCTTAATTCGACATGTTCTCGGCGGTGTTGGGGTAGGCGGTCTCGGTGCCCGGCGCGGTATAGCCGTCGACCTGGCGTTCGCCGTACAGCTCGCCGGCCCGGGTGACGGTGTAGGCGGCGGTGCCCTGGCCCTGGCGGCCCATGCCGATGGTGCTGCGCCACTCGACCGTCAGGCGGTTGCCGTCCAGCGTGCCCACGCCTTCCTGCAGGTCGCCGCTGATGATCCACTGCAGCAGGTACTGCCCGGGCTGAGCGCCGGCGCTGATCCGCAGCCGCCCGCCGTACTCGATCCCGGTCGGGTCAAAGCCGTTAATCACGTAATCGCCGGCAATCTCGGGCACCTGCCCGGGTTGGGCGTCGGGCGCGAGCGGCTTTGGCCCGCGCGAGCAGGCGCTGAGCAGCAGGATGAGGGCCAGGCAGGCGGTCAGGATACGCAGGGAGGGTTTCATCGCGGGTCTCGTGATTGGTGAAGTGATTTGTGCAGCCGTTGGTGTATATAAAAGGATGCGCCGGTGGGCGTTGGCCCGGCGCGGTTTTTCACCGCCGGGCATGTTAGAATTATATCCACAACGGGTCAACTTTCCCCGGCAGCGGGGGTGATTTGAAAGGATGCGGAAGGATGAATTTACGGTAGCAGGCGGCCGAGAAGGCCGTCGAACTGGTGCACAGCTGGATGGTGGTGGGGCTGGGCACGGGCAGCACCGCGGCCTATTTTATCGACGCGCTGGGGGCGCGTCTGCAGCGCGGCGAGCTGCAAGATATCCGCGGCGTGCCCACCTCGCAGGCCAGCGCCGAACATGCGCAGCGCCTGGGCATTCCGCTGGCGCCGCTAGCCGCGGTGGAAGCGCTGGACCTGGCGGTGGATGGGGCGGATGAGGTCGACCCGCAGCTGAACCTGATCAAGGGCCTGGGGCGGGCGCTGCTGCGCGAGAAGATCGTCGAGATCCATGCCCGCCGCCTGGTGATCGTGGTGGACGAGGGCAAGCTGACCTCGCGCCTGGGGCGCGGCCCGCTGCCAGTGGAAGTGCTGCCATTCGAGTGGGAGGCGCACCTGCGCTGGCTCAACCGCCTCGGCGGGCGGGCCGAACTGTGGCGCGAGCCCGACGGCAGCCCGCTGCGCACCGATAACGGCAACTATTACGCCCGCCTGTGGCTGACCGGCCCGGATGGCGAACCCGGGATCGTCGACCCGCAGGCGCTGGCGCTGCAGCTGGCCCAGCGCCCGGGGATTGTGGAACACGGCCTGTTCCTGAACATGGCCGACCTGGTGATCGCCGCCTGCTCGGACGGGCTGCGCCTGATGGAGCGTGCCAGATGACGATCAAGATTGCCCCTTCGATCCTTTCGGCCGATTTCACCCGCCTGGGCGAGCACGTCCAGCAGGCGATCGACGCCGGAGCCGAGTATATCCACGTGGACGTGATGGACGGGCAGTTCGTGCCCAACCTGTCGGTGGGCCTGCCGGTGGTGGCGGCGCTAAAGCCGCTGATCCGCGCCGGCGGGGTGTTGATGGATGTGCACCTGATGATCGAGACCCCCGAACGGCTGATCCCCGAGTTCGCCCGCCTGGGGGCCGATATCCTGACCGTTCACGTTGAGACCTGCCCGCACCTGCACCGCACGGTGGGGCAGATCCGTGACCTGGGGGTGCGCGCCGGGGTGGTGCTCAACCCGGCTACCCCGCTGGTGATGCTGGAAGAGATCCTGCCTGAGGTGGACCTGGTGCTGGTGATGTCGGTCAACCCCGGGTTTGGCGGCCAGTCCTATATCCCCGGCAGCACGGTGCGCATCGCCCGGCTGCGGCAGATGCTGGCCGAGCGCGGGCTGCTGGAGCGGGTGGAGATCGAGGTGGATGGCGGCATTGCCCCAGACACTGCCGCTCGAGTGGTGCAGGCCGGGGCCACGGTGCTGGTAGCCGGTTCGGCGGTGTTCAACGCC
>JBJSYW010000344.1:0-4446 GCA_046089985.1 Chloroflexota bacterium | reverse complement strand
CCCAGCTCCAGCCGCCCCACCAGCACCGGCTGGATCACCTCGACCAGGTAATGCCGGTAAGCCAGTACAAAGCTGGGCAGGCTGCTAAACGTCCTCCCGCACGCCTGGCAGCGCCAGCGCTTCACCCGGATCACCATTGACGCTCTGTTATCCACTAATGATCGGGCTGTCACTTCCCCTGCCTCAGCCATGTCTGCAATTAGCCCATTTCCAAAATATCTACGTTCAAAAGCTCCGCTTTCATGGCGAATGATTGCGTTGATTACGTCAGAAGATACATTGTGCTCCTTGGCTTGCTCAGTAACAACATCAGACAGGTTCGCAATTAAAGCCCCACCTATCTGATCCCGCGCAGCTCTGTTCAGTTCCGGATTTCTATTTATGGCAACTTGAGCTTCATAGCGATAATAAGCATAGATCCCCCCACCAACAACAGCAGCCGCAGCCAACACCACAGGCCAGGGGAAATGACCAGAAGGATCTACATAATTAACAGAATTATTTCGGGCGTAGGAATAGCGGTCCCAATCAAGTGGATTATAATAATCAGGAATTACGCTATCTGGGCTGGTCCACCGGTTAAGAGAAGCATCATATCATTTACCCCCATCATTTCCCCGCCCGGCGCTCCCACTCGGCTACACAGGACCGCAGGAACTCGCGCACCTGCGGATCAGCCACATCCCCGACCCCCTCGAACTGCTGATTGTCCACAAAGACCACGATCCCGATCCGTGGGTGATCGCGCACCGTGATCACGCGCTCGCTGAACGGCGACCCGGGCAGGCGCTCCTGCACGATCTCATCTACTTGCTGGGCAATGCTGCGCGGTGGCGCATCCGCCTCCCGGCCCTTCGCTGACCCGCCCGCCCGCGTGATGATCGTCCCCAGGTCGGTGCTGACCGGGGCCACCTCGACGCCCAGCAGCGGTGCAGCCGGCGGGACCACCAGCGGCTGCTGTGCAGCCGGAGCAGCCGGAGCGATCGGCGCGGACTGCGCGGCGGCCGGCTTCGCCTGCGGCGCGACCGGGGCGGGTGCGTTCGCCGCCGGCGCGGGTCGCCCCAGCCAGGACCACAGCTCATGCGCCAGCCGCTCCACGATCGCCCGCTGGCGCGCGTTCAGCTCGCCCACCCCGCCCGCAAGCTGCTCGTCCATTTCAACCACCAACTGCCCGCTGCGCTTATCGCGCCACAGCCGCGCCGCCTCCACCAACCCGCGCGGCGGCTTCGGGGCCGGGGGCTGCGCAGGGTGCAGCAGCCCGGCGATCAGGTAGCCGGAAACTGCGCCAACCATCAGCCCGATCAGGCCGATCAGGATCATCGGGATCACGTATGTGAGCAGGTCATCAGGCATCGGTCCACCTCGTCGGGGTCACGGCTGCACCTGGCACGCCGGGCAGATGTGCGTGCCGCGCTGGCCCACCACCAGACGCTCGATCGTCGCGCCGCAGGCCGGGCAGGGCTGCCCGGTGCGCTGGTAGGCCCGGAAATAGTTCTGAAAATCGCCGCCCCGGTAGACCCAGTCGATGCTGGCCCCGTTACGGCGGATGCCCTCTTCGAGCACGCTGCGGATCGCCTGCCACAGCCGCCCGGCCTGGGATTCGTCCACCTGGTGCGAGCGCATCAAGGGGTGCAGGCGCGCCAGGTGCAGCGCTTCGTCGGTATAGATATTGCCCAGCCCGGCGATGAACGACTGGTCCAGCAGCAGCGGCTTGAGCTGCCGGCGCGCCGCCGCCAGCCGGGCGTGCAGCTGCGCCGGCGTAAACTCGTCATCCAGCGGCTCCGGCCCCAGGCCTGCCAGCACCGCATCCGGGTCCGGCGTCAGCCACACCCGCCCAAACTTGCGCGGGTCAACGAACGCCAGGCGCTGCCCGCCCTCGAACTCGATCCACAGACGCAGGTGCGGCGCGGGCGGCGCGCCGGGCGGCTCCACCAGCAGATCGCCGCTCATGCGCAGGTGCACCAGCAGCGTCTCTCGGCTCAGGCGCACAATCAGGAATTTGCCGCGCCGCCCCAGCTCCACCACCGCCTGCCCGGGCAGCCGGGCGCAGAACGCCCCCGCCTCCGGCGCGGCCAGCGTGCGCCCCCACAGCACCCCGGCCGCAGCAATACGCTGCCCCAGCAGCGCCGGGCGCAGGCTGCGCCGGATGGTCTCGACTTCAGGCAGCTCGGGCATACCGGCCTACTTCCTGGCCTCGTACTCGCTGCGCAGCATCGCCATGATCAGCACATCCAGGTACTGCCCGTGCTTGTACATATCCTGGCGCAGCCGCCCTTCCAGCACAAAGCCGGCTTTCTCGTACGAGCGGATCGCCCGCGGGTTGGTGTCATACACCTGCAAGAAGATCCGGTTCAGGTTCAACGTCTCAAAGCCGTGCCGCAGCAGCAGCCCCATCGCCTCGGTGCCGTAGCCCTGGTTCCAGCAGTCCTTCTCGCCGATCATAATCCCCACCTCGGCCACCCGGCTGCGCCAGTCGACATCGTGAAAGCCGGAGTTGCCGATCGTGCGCCAGCCGTCCCCGGCCTGCGCTTCGATCACCAGCGGGTGCTCGGCCGGCTGGCGCTTGAGCATCGCCTCAAACCAGCCTTCTTCCTCGGCCAGCGACATCGGCAGCGATATCAGCAGCCCGGCGGTCACCTCCGGGTCGTTGATCCAGCGTGTAAAGGTGGGCAGGTCGCTGCGCTCGGGAGCGCGCAGCCGCAGCCGGTTTCCATAGATCATCGTCAGGGGTTCCTTATCAGCCTGGTCACCGCCTGGTAGGGAGAGAGCTGGTGGGCGGCGACCTTGTCCAGCGCCTGCTCATAGGCGTCTTCGGGTGTCTGGTTGCGCCAGCGCGCCACCAGTTCATCGCGCAGCAGCAGGTCCAGTTCGGCCTGCAGGCGGGCGCGCTCGCGCTGGCCCAACTGCCGGGTCTGCTGCAGGTACAGGTAGTGCCGGTCAACCGCTGCAGCCAGTTCGTCGATGCCCTGGCCTTCGGTGGCCACGGTCTGAACGATCGGCGGCAGCCAGTCGGCGTTGTGGGTGGGATGGCCAAGCTGCAGCATGCCCTTCAGCGCCCGCTCGGTGCTCTCCAGCCCGGGGCGGTCGGCCTTGTTGATCACCAGCACATCGGCGATCTCAAGGATGCCGGCCTTGATCGCCTGGATGTCATCCCCCAGCCCGGGCGCTTCGATCACCAGTGTGGTGTGCGCCAGCCGGGCGATATCGACCTCCGACTGCCCTGCGCCCACCGTCTCGATCAGCACTTTGTCATAGCCGGCCGCGTCGAACACCTGCGCCATGGCCGACGTAGCCGCCGCCAGCCCGCCCAGCGAGCCGCGCGAGGCCATCGAGCGGATGAACACCCCGCTGTCGCCAGACAGGTCGCGCATGCGCACCCGGTCGCCCAGGATCGCTCCGCCGGTGAACGGGCTGGACGGGTCAACCGCCAGGATCGCCACCCGGCAGCTTTCGCCGCGGCACTGCGCCTGGCGGCGGTAGTGCAGCGCCAGCCGGTTGACCAGCGAAGACTTGCCCGTGCCCGGCGCGCCGGTGACGCCCACCAGGTGGGCATGCCCGGTGTGCGGGAACAGCTCGTCCAGCGCCGCCCGCCCCTCCGGGACGCCGTTTTCAACCTGCGTCAGCAGGCGGGCCAGCGCCAGGCGGCTGCCGGCCAGCACATCGCTCGGCAGGCCCATTCAGTTCTGCGCCACGGCGCTGCGGATATCGGCCACGATCGCGTCGGTCAGCGTGCCCGGGCCGTACACCCCGCTCACGCCCAGCTCCAGCAGGCGCGGCACGTCTTCGTCGGGGATGATCCCTCCCACGAAGACCTTCACCCCATCCTGCCCGTTGGCGCGCAGCAGCTCCAGGATGCGCGGCACCAGCGCCATGTGCGCGCCGGAAAGCACCGACAGCCCCACCGCGTCCACATCTTCATGCAGCGCGCTTTCGGCGATCATCTCCGGGGTCTGGCGCAGCCCGGTGTACACCACTTCCATCCCGGCATCGCGCAGCGCCCGCGCCACCACCTTTGCGCCGCGGTCGTGCCCATCCAGGCCCGGCTTGGCTACCAATACACGGATCTTCTGTTCAGTCATCGTTTCAGAGCTTCCTTTCAGCAGTTCGCCGCCCCGTCATGGGCGCGGCGTTTCGGTTGGCTCCCGGGTGCCCAGGGCTTCGGCCAGCATCAGCGCCCGCGCCTGTTCGATCAGCGGCAGCGCCAGGTGGATCGGGCGCATGGCGTTGATAAACCCGCCCACCGGGATGCAGGCGTCGCGCGTGTCCACCGAGCCGTCGTTATTGGTGTCGACGATCACCCGACAGTCTACCAGCGCGTCGTCGTTCTTGAGGCCCGAGCCAAGCTGGGTGGGGATCGCCAACAGGAAGCCGTTAGCGTCCATCGCCAACCCGCCGCTGGTGCCGCCCGAGATCGACCCGGAGGTTTTGATATACGAGCGCTCGCCG
>JBJSYW010000343.1:0-3440 GCA_046089985.1 Chloroflexota bacterium | reverse complement strand
CATCGAGATTCCCGAGGCCGCCATGATTGAATATCTGGGCAGCCTGGGCTATAAGATCGACGGCCCGTACCACCTCGTAGAGCACATAGCCGGCTGCTCCTACCTGGATATCCCATCCATCGACATCTGAAAGAGGGAGGCGTCGTTTGAAAGCTAACCACCTGATCCGCATTGCTGCGGAGGCTATCCCGATAACAGTCTGGAAGCCTATTGGGATTACGAAACGGGCCAGGTGACCGGCAACCCCGCCGGCGGGGATACCCTGGCGCAGTTCATCGTCCGCGAATTGAGCGAAACGCTCGACGAGGAAATCTCAGACGAGCAAGCCCTGACCGGGGCGATCAGGTTACTGCAAGCTGCGATCTACGATCTGAACGACACAATTGGCGCGCTGAAAAGCGCCCTAAAAAAGGAGACCGAGTATGCCCAAGCGAACACTGGCTCTAACGATGACCTACCGCCAGCAGGCAGCCATCCTGGCCAGCCTGCGCATCCTGCAGCACACAGTGGCCAAAATGGGTTACGACCTGCTGCCCGCTGATTGGCTGGCAATTGCCAACAACTGCGGTGCGTTTAAGCCGCTGTCGATCGAGGAAATCGACGACCTGTGTGAGCACATCAACCTCGACTGCACCGAACAACCGGCCGGCGATGCTCACGCGTAAGGTTACGCAGGCTTACCTGGAGGAGAACTACAGCCACCCCGATCAGGGGGTCTGGAAACTCTGGTTGGAGTGCGGCCACACCTGCCGGCGCAAAATCCGCTACGACGCGGAACTTGGCGCATACATCCGGCGCGCGCCCAAGCGCGCCCGCTGCGTCCAGTGCGCCGACGAGATGTATCTCCAACTGAAAACTGCACCGGCGCGGCCCAAGAAGGCACGCCGGCAGAAAGCCGCGCCAATCGCAGAAGCGCGCCAATTCACACTGGATTCTCAGGAGGCATAAACATGACCGCCGATCTCTCGGTAACGTTACACCGCTCATACTTCACCGCCTGCGAGCTGCTCAACATTGGCAAGGAGAACCTGTGCGAGCTTTGCTCGCTGCCCGAGAAGGATTGCGCCACCGGTTCACGCACCTGCCCGTACAATCTGTCGCTCAATACGCTCAAGTTGGTGGCGCACCAGATCATCAACCACTACCTGCCGTACACGGCCTATAACACGCTGATCTGGCACATCAACCACCTGGGCTGGGAAGAACCCAGCAACCTGGACGGGTGGTTGGCGCATCTGAACCGGATGGTTACGATAATGGAGCAGTGGCCCAGCGATCGGGATTTCAACCAGGACGACATCGACCATCTGCGAGATATTCGGGACTATCTGGCCAGCCAGTACAAAATCGAATCGATACCGGCTCACAGCCTGTACTCGAATCCGAAAATCTCCGGCGTTTCGGCGGTGATCGAGATCCACACCGCTCAATTCAACAACAGCCGCTGTACCTGCTTGGGGGACGGCGCTCCATGCGGTCACTGCCAGAATATGTTTATGAACTTCGCTCTGGCTCAGGACATCCCCACTGCTCGTGGCTAAGAATATTTCTGCGCGTCGCCGGATTGCCGTCCGGCAGTCCGGTGACGCCTGGAAACAGCGCAACAACCGGGAGTGTCCCAAACTGCAGATCCGGCTGGACGGAAACTGGCTGATCCAGGCCGGCTTTCAGCCGGGGCACGTTGAGGTGTCCAACCCGCGTCCCGGCGAGCTAATTATTAAACAACAGGAGGAGTTCGCATGAATTACCCGCTCAATTTCTGTACGGCCACAACCGGAGCAGCGCCGCACACTCGCCCCGCCGGCGCGATCGCCTGCCCGAAACAGTACCGGGACAACAACCAAGGAGAATAACCATGCCTGCTGCTAAGACCACAGTCCAATACGGCTTCACCGTTAACCAAAAAGACCTGCTGCGCGAGCTGGTGATTGTGCTCCCGGCCACCAGCACCGCCACGACCCTGCCGGTCCTGGCCAACATCCTCCTGAAGGTTGAGAGCCAGGAGTTGGTGCTGGCCGCAACCAACCTGGAGCACGGCATTATTAGCCGCCTGCCGGTCCAGAATCACACTAACATCGATTGGGCCACCACCGTGCCGGCCCGCGCGTTCCACGATCTGGTGAAGACCCTGGAAGGCGCGATCGAGATCCGCTACTCCGAGCAAGACTCAAAGCTGGAGGTGGTCTGCGGAAAGTCCAAGAGCGTGCTCAAGGCGCTGAGCGCCGAGGAGTTCCCATCGCTGCCCAAGGTCGCACAGTACGAAACCGCAATTAGCGCCCAGGCTTTTCGCGCCATGGCGGCCAAGGCGGTTTACGCGGCGGCAAGCGACGACGTGCGCCCGGCGCTGACCGGTATCAACATCCACGGCGTGGAACAGGGCCTGCGCCTGGAAGCGGCTGACGGATACCGCGCCGCGCGCACATTCCTGCACAGCGACGGCAAGAACGGCGCAGTTAAGCTGCAAAAGCTGAACGGGCTGATCCCCAGCCGTTCGGTATCTGAGATGATGCGCGTTTTCTCGGATAACGAGCAGACGATTATGTTCACTGCCGTGAAAAATATGCTCGTCGCTCACGACGGCCGGCGCACCGTGCTGGCCAATACCATCTCGTCGGCGTTTCCCGAACTGGAACAGATTTTTCCAAAAACCTGGAGCACCACGATAACCGTGGATCGGGCTGCGCTGCTCACCAGCCTGCGCCAGGCGCTGATCTTCGCCCGGGAGGGCAGCAGCCGGGTGCACCTGGAAGCGCGCGAAACGATCGCGGCGCTGTCCAGCGATTACGAAGAGACCGGCTCCCACCTGTCTGAGCTGCCGGCCGAGATTAAGAAGGTATCGCAGAACGCACAGAGCAGCATTAATCTCAACGTGCGCTTCTTTATCGATGCAGTTAACGCAGCCAAAAGCCCGCGCATCGCAATCAGCATCGTGGCTAAGGACCAGCCGGTGGTTATCAAGGAAGAGAATTCGAGCGATTACGTTGCGTTGATTATGCCGATGTTCGGTGATAATTAATCGGTGAATTGAGCTAGGAAAAGGAGACCTCAGCAATGAAAAAATCGAAACAGCAAGACCGGAAACTCCAACGCCTGGAGCTTTCGGATGGGTCGGTGTGCTACACCTGGGGCAATCGGGTGTTCACCACCGACGCCACCGGCACGGGTCTGTGGGAGCGCCGCACCGGATGGGACGACGCATCCAACCCCACAACCTATTGGGAGCAGATCCACGCGCCCGGCGTTTTCACGCAGCACAACGCTGCCGAGCTGCTGGCTGCGCTGCTGGGGGAGCCGGTAGAGCTGCCGGACGATCCCGAACCCGAGCCTGCGCCGGTTGAAAGCCAGCCAGAAGAATAACCTGATAACCGCACGACCCTGATAGAAAAGCGCACAGGCGCTGTAGTTTGACGCGCCTGTGCGCTCTCTATCCGCGCGCGCCT
>JBJSYW010000342.1:0-2874 GCA_046089985.1 Chloroflexota bacterium | reverse complement strand
CCGCCGACGAGAAACAGGGCGCAGTGCTGTTTGTGGGCCGCCTTGGCGATGGTGCGAAGCAGGTGCAGCCGGTCGGGCGGCAGGGCGGCTTCCAGGCGCGCCGCCAGGTCCATCGGCCCGCCAGAGCGCAGCCCAGGCACCAGGCTTTTCAACAGGTCGGTGCGGGTGACGATGCCGATCACCGCCCCGCTGACCGGATCCACCACCGGCACCTGGCCCCAGCCGGTCTCGGCCACCAGGCGCTGCACGTGCTGAATCGAATCGTCGGGGGTAACGGTATAGCTGCCGGCGTCCATCACCTGCGAGACCGGCAGGCTGAGCTTGTGCGAGGTGGCCCGGTCCACCGCACGGCGCGTCACCAGCCCCACCACCCGGCCCTGATCGACCACCGGGTAGCCTTCGTGACCGTACAGGCGCATGCGCCGGTGGGCTTCCTGCACCGACGCCCCGGGCGGCAGCACCTGCGGGCGGCGCGACATCAGGTCGGCCACCGTGATCGACGGGCGAACCGCATCCGGCAGGGCTTCGATCAGCTCGCGGCGCACCTCCTCCAGCGGGCGGCCGCGCACCAGCCCGGCGGCGGCGCGCTCATGCCCGCCCCCGCCGAAGCGCGCTGCGATGGCAGCCACGTCGATGCTGTCGGAGGTGGATCGGGCGATAAACTGCACCCCGCTGCGGGTGGTGACCAGCACAAACAGCGCATCCGGGTCCAGCAGGTCGCGCAGCTTGTGGGTGATCGATGACAGCTCTTCGTCCATCTCCTGCGCATGCGCGCTGGTGACCACGATGGCGTGACCGTGGATCTCCAGATACTCGGCCGAGGCGCGCAGCCGGTCATACATGGCCTGTTGGGCGGGCGAGAGCGGGTGGTTCAGATAATCGGCGGCGATCTTCAGGCTGGCGCCCATCTCGATCAGCAGCGCAGCGGCGCGCAGATCGCGCGGCGTGGTGCGGGCGTAGGTCAGCGAGCCGGTGTCTTCGTAGATGCCCAGCAGCAGCAGTGTGGCATGGATCGGGTTGAGCGTTTCGCCGCGCTCGTGCAGCTCTTCAACCAGCACGGTGGTGGTGGCGCCGGTATTATGGATCGAGACCGTCCAGGCCGGCGAAAGGTTGTCTCGCAGCGGGTGATGGTCGATCACCTCTACACGGGTCTCGTGCGCCATGCCGCGGATCGAGACCATCGCCTGAGTATCGACCAGGTAAACCTTATCGATGCCCTGAGCGGGCAGCTCGCGCGGGTCCATGAACGGCAGTTCGACGCCATACAGCGCCAGGAAGGCGCGCACATTGCGGTTGAGGCGGCGGGGCAGCACCGGGATGGCCTGCTCGTATAACAGCGAAGCCCCTAACAGCGAGGCCAGCGCATCAAAATCCGCCTGTTCATGGGTTAAAATAATCTGCATGGCCGTATTATAGCAGCAGAAAAGACCGGCCTGGAGGCAACGATGAACATCGAAGAACTGTGGGATGCGCTGCTGTCGCGCGACCCGGCGCAGGTGCGCCAGGCGTTCGCACAGCTAGAACAGGACGAGCAGGAGCTGGTGCGGGCGCACCTGTACAAGATGACCTCGGAAGAAGGCTGGCACCCCGAGCAGGTGCGCTCGGCCCAGGCGGCGCTGGCGGCCCTGGCAGCGGAGTCCGGTCAACCCTGAGCGGGCCGCCTCCGGTATAATCGCCGCTATGGACCTCTCCGAATTGACCTCCGCCATGCACCGCTTCGTAAGCGATAAGGGCTGGTACGCTCCTGCCAGCAAGCGCCCGCAGACGCTGCGCAGCCTGGCGATCTCGCTCAGCCTGGAAGCCAACGAAGTGCTCGAGCATTTCCAATGGAAAGAAGAACCGGAGCGCCCGGATGAACTGGCCGGCGAGCTGGCCGACGTGGCGCTGTACCTGCTGCAGATCGCCAGCCTGGCCGGCATCGACCTGGAGCAGGCCATCCTGGAGAAGCTGGAGAAGAACTACACCCGCACCTGGGACGACCAGGCATGATCATGATTATGAAGTAAAATAGGTTTTCATTCCATCGTTTGTACAAATTCAAGGAAAGCTATGGCAAATACCGAAAAACTCCCCACCCGCAGTGAGAACTATTCCGAGTGGTACAACCAGTTGGTGCTGAAGGCCGAGCTGGCCGATTACGCCCCGGTGCGCGGCTGCATGGTCGTGCGCCCCTACGGTTGGTCGCTGTGGGAGAACATCCAGGGCGCGCTGGACCGGCGCTTCAAAGACACCGGGCACACCAACGCCGCCTTCCCGCTGTTTATCCCAATGTCGTTCCTCGAAAAAGAGAAGGAGCACGTCGAAGGCTTCTCGCCCGAGCTGGCGGTGGTGACGATCGGCGGTGGCGAAAAGCTGGAAGAGCCGCTGGTGGTGCGGCCGACCTCCGAGACGATCATCGGGTATATGTACTCGAAGTGGATCAAGTCGTACCGCGACCTGCCGGTGCTGATCAACCAGTGGGGCAACGTGGTGCGCTGGGAAATGCGCACACGCATGTTCCTGCGCACGCTCGAGTTCTACTGGCAGGAGGGCCACACCGCCCACGCCACCGCCCAGGAGGCCGAGGAGGAGACCTTGCGCATGCTGAACGTCTACACCGACTTTGCGGTGAACGAAGCGGCTGTGCCGGTGGTGCCCGGGTTGAAGAGCGAGAAAGAGAAGTTCGCCGGGGCGGTGCGCTCCTACACCATCGAAGCCATGATGGGCGACACGCGCGCCCTGCAGGCCGGCACGTCGCACTTCCTGGGTCAGAACTTCGCCCGTGCCCAGGGGATCAAGTTCGCCGGCACGAGCGGGGCCGAGGAGTTCTGCTGGACCACGTCGTGGGGCGTGTCGACGCGGCTGATCGGCGCGGTCATCATGACGCATTCCGAC
>JBJSYW010000341.1:0-3682 GCA_046089985.1 Chloroflexota bacterium | reverse complement strand
GCGTGAGTACTATCCACAAGCAGCTTACTGTTCTTGCAGACGGCCGTCCTTGATCCATAGGCGGCGCCAGCCGGCCCCGGCCCACAGATCGCGCCGCACGGCGTCCTCGGCTTCCAGCAGGGCGCGATAGCGCGAAGCCGGGTCGGCCGCCAGCGCCTGCGGGTCGCCGTCTTCGATGACCAGCCCGTTCTCGATCACCAGCACGCGCGGCAGCGTGAGCGTCTCGCCCACGTCATGGGTGATGCACAGCAGCGTCTGCGCCTGCCAATGGCGGCGCGCTTCAGCCAGCAGCAGGCGGCGCTTCTCGCGATCCAGGCCGCGGAACGGCTCATCCAGCACCACCAGGCGCACCCCCGGGCGCAGCATGGCCCGCCCCAGGCGCACCCGCTGCCCCTCACCGCCCGAGACCAGCCCGCCGCCTTCGCCCAGGTCGGTCTTCAACCCATCCGGCAGGCGCTCCAACACGTCGTACAGATCGGCAGCCTGGATCATCTCGCCCAGTCCGTGGGTCTCCGCGCCGTTGGAGCCGTAGCGCAGGTTATCATACAGCGAGCGGTTCCACAGCTGCACCGCCGGGTCGACCCAGGCGGTCTCGCGGCGCAGGCGCTGCAGCCGGGCGCCGTCCAGCAGCCGGCCGTCCACCAGGATGCAGCCCTGCGATGGGCGGTGCCAGCCCAACAGCAGCCCCACCAGGCTGGACTTGCCCGCCCCGGACGGGCCGACGATGCCGATATGCTCGCCGGGGGCCAGGCGCAGGGTCACCTGGCTCAGGATGGTGTGCCCGCCGGCTTGCAGGGTCACATCCTGGATCTCGATCGCCGGGCCCGCCGCCGGAGCGGTTTCCGACAGCTCCCCGACCTGGCTGTCCAGCGGCTGCATGCCCGGCAGGGGAGACTCCTGCGGGCCGGCCCAGGCTTCTTCTTCGTCCGGCGCGCTGAGCGGTTCCAGCAGGCGCAGCACCAGGTTGCGCTGCATCGGGTACTGCTGGATGCCGGCAGCCAGCGACTGGCCCAACGCCGGCAGGCTCAGGGTCCAGTAGAACAGCAGCAGGATCTCGCTGGCCTGCCCGCCCTGGGCCAGGTAATTCAAGATGATCAGGATTGAGAACAGCGAATAGAAGAACGAGCCCAGCCCCTGCATCAGCGCCGCCAGGGTGTAGTTCTCGCGGCCGGTGCGCACCCACTCGTACAGCTGGCTTTCGTGCTGGCGGCGCATGGCGCGCTCGGCGCCGTGGGTACGGATCGGGGTCAGGCCGAGCAGCGCGTCCAGGTAGAAGTGCGCCAGCGCGCCGGTGTGGGTGCGCATGCGCAGGTCGCGCTCCTCCAGCAGCGGGCGGCTGGCGTAGGACAGCCCCACGAAGAACAGCGTGCCCAGGATTGCCAGCGGGGCGCTGATCGGGTCGAGCCAGATCACCCCCACCAGGGTGAGCAGCAGTTGAAAGGCGGTGCGCGCCATGCCCACGCCCAGCCCGGGCAGGCCGCGCAGGGCGCGCAGGTCGTAGGCGCGCTGGGTCATGTCGGAGGTCAGGCGGCTGCGGAAATAGCGGTCGCCCAGGCGCGGCACTTTTTCGAGGAAGGCGATGCGCAGGCGCGTCTCCAGCCGGCGGCCCATGCGCAGCACGGTGGCGCTGATCGGGAACTCCAGGTAGAGCATCGCCAGCACAAATGAGAGCAGCGCCGCCCCAGCCAGGATGCGCTGTCCGGTCAGGTTCAGGTTCTGCCCGATGCGGATCATGCCCTGGAACAGCAGCGCTTCGATCGTCACGCCCAGCGTAGCCAGGAACAGCGCCAGCAGCAGTACCAGCGGGGTGAATAACCCATCGGAGCGCAGCGCCTTCCAGATCTCCTGCTCGGGCCGGGCGCTTTTCTCCTTCAGCGCCGCCTGCAGGTCAGGCGGCAGCGCCGCCGGGGCGTACACCCCGGGCTGTGCCCCGCCGGTAGACGAAGGCGCCGCTTCGCCATCCGGCGCGTCGCCGGGGGTCCATTCGAGGCCCGATTCGTCCTGCCCGGCCGTTTCGGCGCTGCCCGGCTCGGCCTCGGCCGCCGGCGCGGCGCCGGGGGCGCGGTGCGCCCCCAGGATGCGCACCATCACCGCCCCGCGCAGCAGCAGCCGTTCCAGCGGCTGCTCGCCGCCGGCCATTGCCTGCGTCTCAACCGCCGGCAGCACCGACCAGTAGACCGCCGGGATCATCAGCGAATGTGGCGCGCCGCCCGCCGGGGTTACGCCCGCCGGCGGAACGCCGCCGCTCTTGTCAACCCGCGGCAGCGGGCCGGCCAGGTTCAGCGTATAGAATTTCTCCAGCACCCGCCCGGCCTGCTCGCCAGGGATGACGCCGCGCGCCTGCGCCAGCGCGCTAACCATGCGCACCGCCGCATCCAGCGTAGCCAGGCCGCGCCAGCCGGGGTCGGCCAGTGCGCCGGCTGCCAGGCGCTCGATCTGCGCCTCGCCCAGCTTCAGCGCCCGCATGCGCCGGCGCAGCGGCGCCAGCAGACCGTCGCTGCCGGCCCACTCGCGCCAGGCCTCTACCGGCACCGGGAAGGTATGGATGTACAGTTCGTCCTGGAAGCGTTTTAGCGTCGGCCAGCGCCGCCCAGTGGCGGGGTCCATCACCTGGATCAGGCCGCCCACCCGGCCCCAGGCCACCAGGAAGTGGGTCAGCCCGTTGGGCCGCTGCACCACCACGATCGCCGGCAGAGCCTGCGCCTCGGGCAGCGCCACATGATCGGCCGGCAGCATCACCTGCTCAGCCGCCAGCCCCAACTGCCCGGCGATGTCTTCCACGGTGTTAATCGAGGTGCCGTCGACATCCGTCTGGCAGGCTTCGCGCAGGCGGCCATAGCTGACCCGGATGCCAAAGCCCTCCAGGATCGATTTGAGCGCCGCCGGGCCGCAGTCCATCGCCGAGGTCTGCACCACTTCCGGCGCAAAGAAGCGCTGCCCGGCCAACGGCGGGGCGAACCAACCGCCTTCCAGCGCCATTTAGGGGCTTCCCTGGCCCGACCGGCTGTCCTGCGCCGCCGGGCTGCTGCTGAGGAACTTGCCCGAGTTGCGCATCACCAGTTCAAACGGGGTGACCCGCTCCACCGCCACTTCCACCTGCCCGGTCAGCTTGCCCTGGCGCAGCCCTTCCGGCAGGTCGTATGGATTGACCACGAACAGCACCTGGCGGCCGCTCTCAGGCAGGCGGTAGACATAGGTAGAGACCGCCAGCACGGCCTGACCGGCGCCGGGGTTGACCCGCAGCGTGGCATCCTGGCCATGGCGCAGGCGCGCCAGCGCCTCGGGAGTGAAGGCGGCCGAAACCAGGCTGCTCTCCTGGGTCCAGGCCAGGTCGGTGCCCACTTCGTACAGCGTCACGCGCGCCAGGAAGAACCAGCCCAACAGCGCCAGCATGTTCAGCGCGGCCAACGCCAGGCCAACCCGTGCAGCGCGGAAGCTGTCCAGCCGCAGCGAGCGCATTGATCGAGAAAAGGTAAGCGACACTCAGACTCCCAGGCAGGTAGATCTGAAACTATTATAACCCAAGCCTCCCGGCTGCACGCTAGCGCCCGGCTGCGACAAATGACGTACTTTCTTTATTGTATGGAACCGGTCAAATACCTCTTGCCGGGCGCTAACCGGCATGTTATATTCCTTGGCAGCATGATGGCGTCACGCCCCCTGGACCCCGATACGATCGCCT
>JBJSYW010000340.1:0-4737 GCA_046089985.1 Chloroflexota bacterium | reverse complement strand
GAATTCCCTTTGTTGGCCACTAGCCACGGGCTGGGCATGGAGTAATAGGTGATCGGGGCATCTACGGGCAGGTCACGCGCCCGGGCCAGGGCTGCTATCCGGTCATGCGTACGCCGCCGGCCGTTGTCGAAGTCCAGCCACATCACCGGCGCCTGCCTGGTTCTGATCGCCGCTGCCTGGTTGCCGCTGTGCTGGGCGGGTATCAGCCAATCGCAGCCGGCGGCCGCAGATACGCACAGGTCAGCCAGCAGGAAGCTTTTCATCGTGCCGGGTGCCCCATAGGCCACGTTTAGGCTGGGCAGCGCAAACAGGCCCGGCACGATGTACTCCACGGGCGGCCGGGGTTGGTACGCATCTGCCAAGGTGAAGGGTTGCCACAGGTCGGCCATAGGTTCTTCGGCCTGGGGGTTAAGCCGTCCAAGTGTGTATTTACGGACGGCCTCCGCGGCTTCTGGTCCAAGAACGTCTACCCATTCTCGAATAGTTAGCCTGGTGTCCGGGGTGATCGCTGGTGTCGTCATAGGGCACCGTCCGGCCGCCTGTTCAGTTGTGGCGCTGCTGGGGTATAATTGGTGTTGACCATCAGAAAACGTCCTTTCTCGTGGTCACCCGCCGCCGCCGCCCGGTTTGCCCCCGGGCGTCGTGCTTTTAAGCGGGCATCTAGACTGTAGCTAGGTTGTTAAACAAAATCGGCCCAGCGGCAAATGCCGCTGCGCCGGAAATCTTCCATCTCTGTCACGCTTTCGAAACGAATCTTAGCACGGATGGGCGAAAAACGGAAGGGTACAGCGCGGAAATATCGCCCGGCCGGGCAGATGGGCTTGACAGGTAGAATCGGATACGCTAAACTAGCCATAGTTGTTATACAGCAAAGCCGCCGCTGCTAGAGCGGCCAATCGTCCGAAGCCCCCCAGGTAGCCAGCCGTTCGGGGGCTTTGCGCTTAAAGCGCTGGAGCAAATTCTACATCGGATTATTCCCCCTGTCCAATGGAAAGTGAACGGCCGATAGCTAAAAATAGTTCCTGTTATCACTAACTAATTGCCGCCCTGCCGCAATTCTAAACGCGCTTGGGCAGCCTGCAGCATCGCCGGCGCCAGTTGCTGGGCGGTGGCCAGGTCGCGCAGGGACCGATAGGCCGTTGCGCGGTCACAGCCTAGCAGTTCACCTAGCTGCTGGTAGGTCAGGCCGTCCAGCAGGCCCGCCCGCTGCAGTTGATCTAGGATCAGCAGCCGGGCGGCCTTGGTTACGTGGTTCGTCGTGTTTGTTGTGGTCATAGGTCACTCATAGATACCTGTCAGCTTGAGTATAATCCAGCTGCTAACAAATGCCGCCAGGCCGCCGGGCAGACCGCCCAGGGCAGCGCCAGATACCACTGCGCCCGCGCCCGTCAGGGTGGCCATTAGCCAGGCAGCAGCGCGCAGTATATCAACGGTCAGATCCACCAGTAGAGGCGCGGGATAAATGGGCGGCGGTGCTGGGTGCGCCGGCGGCGGGGCCACCGCCTGGCGGTCAGGATCCACCAGGAACGCAGCGCACAGCGCGCCATCATCCGGCGCTCGGTCCTGCCGCTGCAGCTCGGCCAGGTCGCCGGTGATCGCCCGGAATTGCTCATCGTGGAAGCGCCCCCATAGTTCGGGGTCGCCCGTGCTGGGGCAGCGCTCGTTTACCCAGGCGTTGACGCGTGCTAGAAAATCATCTTCGCTTTCGTATTGATCGCTCATTGCGTGCCTCGGTTGCCGTGCGTACGTGCTACGTGCGTACGCCACGGGTACGCGTTCACGGGTTGCGCTCGGCCAGGGTGGGGGAGGGGGCACCCGCTGCCATTGCCTGGAAGACTGTCAGGCCGTCAGCGGTCAGCCGTACGCCCTGCCGGCGGTCAAGCTCGCTGGTCCAGGTGGCCAGCCCGCGGTCAAGCAGCGCCTGGCGCACCTGGCGAAACTCGTTTCGGGATAGCGGGCGCCCACCGCCTGACCATTCGGCTTCTGACAGTGGTTGCCCGGCAGCCAGACCTGCCGCCAGTTGCTGCAGCCGG
This sequence comes from Chloroflexota bacterium, assembly GCA_046089985.1. Classification (GTDB taxonomy): domain Bacteria; phylum Chloroflexota; class Anaerolineae; order Anaerolineales; family UBA4823; genus RBG-16-57-11. Next base: position 2,704 of record JBJSYW010000340.1, on the reverse strand, counting down.
TCACCGTCAATCGGCAGGTCCAGGATATTCGTTCGTGCGGCCTGCCCGTTCTGCTGCTTGATCTCGATCCGCACTATTTGCGGGGCCGGGATCACCTCGCCGGCTATTGCGCCGTCGCCGTCAATGTCACGCGCTAGCAGCCGCTCTGCCCAGTCCAGCACGTTTAGCGGCTTGGTTAAGCTCATCCAACGCGCCAGCCCGGTTGACCAGATCACCGCCTGGGCCACCACGAAGGCAGCAGCGCCCCACCGCCATGGTTCGGGTCGGTCGGTCAGCCAGGCAAGTACCAGGGCGGCCAGCCCGTATATCAGCCCCGATACCAGGGCTTGCGCAGCCGGCGCCAGGATAGCCGCCAGTGGGTTATACAGGTGTGCGCGGTCAGCCTCTAGCCCGGTTGGTATGCTGGGGGTTGTAGCGCTGGGCGGCTGGTTCTGCTCGCGTTCGTAGATCAGCCGCTGGTGTTCCCGCCGGTAGAAGTCATCTAGCCAGGCCATTACAGCACCTCCGTTCGCCCGTTCCTGTGTATCCTGCCGGCGGTTTCCAGCTCGCCCAGGTAGGTATAGATCGTCTGCCGGCTGACGCCTAGCCGCCGGGCCGCCTCGCTGGGTGTCAAGTCGGGGTTGTCAAGATACAGGTCAAGCAGGGTGTCAAGCCGTGCCGCCTGGGCAGCCTTCTTACCCGCCTGCAGCTTGTCAAGACTGGTGTCAGTTATCGGGTTATTGGACGGTATTTGACGGTCAGCCGGTGGGGCCGCTTGACGCTCGCCTTGACGGTTCGCTTTACGCTCGGCTTTACGCTCGGCGGCCTCGGTGGCCAGGGAAGCCAGGCGGCGGCGGTGGTCGGCGCGTACGGCCAGGGTCACCGCGCCCACCAGGGATAGCACAGGCCAGATTGCGGGCGCTACGTGCGCCAGGCTTGGCACCAGGTCGAGCAGCACCACCAGCGTGATAGCGGTCAGCAGATAAGCGCCGGCCAGGGCGGCAGCCAGCCAGAACGGGGCGGCGGGGTCGGTCTTGCGCCTGGTCGCGTTGTATTCGCGCAGCTCTAACGCGGTTGCCACGCTGGACAACCCAAGGCCTTCAACAATCACCGCCGCCACGATTGCCACGGGCACAGGCCACGCCAGGTACTCAATGCTTGCCCGGCCCACCAGGTACGCGCTTGGGATCGGAGCCAGCCAAGGTACCAGCCCGGCGGCCAGGTCAGTTAGTGCAGACTCAATTCGTCGCAGCATATAGCACCTCCAGGCTACCCGGGCAGCAGCGCCGCCCGGGTCAGCCGATAGTTACCGGGATCGCAGCGCACTAGCTGTGACCATCGCTGTATTGCCCGCTGTGCGTCAGGCGCTCATAATCATCTTGGCACAGCGGCGCGTTGGGATCGTAGTCCTGCCCGGCCCGGGGTTGCCGGGGGCGACTGCAGCCGCTGGGTGAGTGAAACTCAGCGCCCAGCATAGCGGCCCGCAGCAGCGCCCCGGGCAGATCCAGCACCAGCCAGGTTGCGCCCTGGTCGGACAGGCGCCCGCCATGGGCAGCCGCGGTCACCCGCTCCAGAATAACCAGGTCGTCCAGAAGATGGGCGATTTGTTCGGGTGCGTGGTCGGATAGCCACTGCTCCAATGCCGCCTCCAGTGTGCAGCACATCGCCGTCAGGTATTCGGCCGGATACGTGCGGCCCAGCTCGGCGAGCTGCTCTGGGGTGGTGGTGATGGTGATCACATCGTTCACGGGTAACCTCCTGGGGGAACGCAATGCGCCCCGGTGAAATATTCCGGGGCGCTGTGTGCTAGAATTGAGTGTAGCCGCAAACCGCTACCCCGGTTTGTTGGTTAGCCCTCGCTCGGTGTTCCACCACCGGGCGAGGGCGTTTTGTTACTCGGGATAATACCGCGCAATTGCAGTTAACGCAATAGTAGCTTTTTGCGCGATTTTAGCGAATATAGCGCGTGCCAGTATAGTTAGTGATAACTGGTCCTATTCGCAGTTATCGCTTGGGCAGGGTGGGCTTGTTCTCTACCGGGATCTCGCCCGCAGCGAAACGGGCCAGGAAGTCGCGCAGTGCCCAGGCCGCCAGCTTGTGCTTGTTTATCCCGAGACTGCCGGCGATCTCTTCCATCCGCGCCCATTCGGACAGGCGCAGGCCCACGCCCACGGCCTTTACCGGGTCGTCTTTCGGTTCGTCTGCCGGGCCTGCCGTTTCAGTTCGCTTGAATATACCTAGTGGTTTCTTAGCCATTTATCAACCTCAGCTGCGATTGCGTTATATTGCTCGGCCTGTATTCCAGCGGCGGGCCGCCCATCGCCCACCCGGCGGGCAACGTCAACGGAGCCACTTATCACGCCCAGGACAGGCATACCGCCGGCCTGCAGGTCATCCATTGCGGCCTGGTGTAGGGATAGCCGGCGGTTGTATTGGGTCACCACCACGCCCAGCAGTTCTATACCTGGGTTCAGCTCGCCGCGCACCATCTCCAGGGATTGTACAAACATCAGCAGCCCGCGCAGGTCAACCGCTGTGGGTACGGTCGGGCAGATCACCGCGGCAGATGCAGTCAATGCGTTGATAGTTAGCAGCCCCAGGGACGGCGGGCAATCAATCAGACACACATCGTAGGCGGTGGCCACGCTGGACAGTGCTTTACGTAGCACATTCTCGCGGCCCATCCTGCCGGTTAGGTTTAGCTCAGTCATGCTCAGGGATAAAT
>JBJSYW010000339.1:0-4622 GCA_046089985.1 Chloroflexota bacterium | reverse complement strand
GGCATTTGCCGGAACGCCCCGGTTTTTTTGCGCTTCCAATCGATGGGGGTTGGGGTGGGCCGCGGGCGCGCCCGGGAGGAGCAGCGGCTTTCAAAGCCCGCTGCGCCTCCCGGGAAGAAAGGTTAGATCCAGCCCAGCAGCAGCGCTACGATCAGCACCAGCAGCAGGAAGCCCACCAGCCCGGAGCCGGAATAGCCCCAACCACGGCTGTAGGGCCAGGCCGGCAGCGAGGCGATCAGCAGCAGCACCAGGATAATTAGTAGCATCGTCCCTAACATCGGTACCTCCTTATGATAAACCAGCAACGATGATGCTGTTCAATGCCGGCCGATTAAATGCGCCGGCGGGTGAGCAGCCCAAGCAGCAGCGACAGCACCGCCGAGCCAACCACCGACCACAGCAGTGGGAAGGTTTGTCCCTGTACATTGATCGGCAGCGGCTCTGGCAGGCCAAACTGCTGTGCCAGCCACATACCAATCAGCGCCCCCACGAAACCAACTACGATGGAAGCAAAACAGCCGCCGATTGAGTAGCCGGCGATCATTTGTCCCAATGCCCCGGCAACCGCGGCGATCAGGAGCAGGATTAATAATCCAAGTAAAGTCATCTCTATCTCTCCTGGCTCATCTCGCCTCCCGGCGGACTCCACCGGACGCGCGGCGAGATGAGGGTTAGCTATACTATACGAGAAGCGCCGGCTGCGCTCAATGGGGAGTGTGCCGTTAAAGCAGTAGGGATTTCCCTAAAGCAGGGAAATCCCGATCAATTTTGCAAAACAGGGTCCGGCCGCGCTGCGCTCAGGACTTGACCAGCCCCTCCTTGATCGCCAGGACAGCCGCCTCGACCCGCGAGGCCACCCGCAGCTTGCTGTAGATCGATTCCAGGTGCTTTTCGACCGTTTTCTGGCTGATGCCCATCTCAACCCCGATGTCCTGGTTGGTCTTGCCCTTGACCAACTGGCGCAGCACCTCCAGCTCGCGCTCGCTCAGGTCAGAGCGCTCGCTGGGATCGTTGGTGGTCCAGGCGGTGATCACGGCTGCCACGCGCCGGCTGATCCAGCCCGTCTCGCCGCGCGATACGCCGCGCACCGCCTCCACGATCGTCTGGGGCACTTCTTCTTTGATCAGGTAGCCGGCGGCCCCGGCCGACAGCAGCCCGAAGATATACTGCTTATCATCGTAGGTGCTGAGCGCCAGGATCTTGACCGGCAGACCAATCGCCAGGATCTCGCGCGCTACTTCCACCCCTTTGCGCCCCGGCATTTCCATGTCCAGCAGCAGCACCTGCGGCTTGTGTTCTTTTACCAGCCGGATCGCCTCCTCGCCGTTGCTGGCTTCGGCCACCACGTCGATGTCATCTGCCCGTTCCAGGAACTTACGGATCCCGGCCCGAGTAATCGGGTGGTCGTCGGCGATCAACACCTGGATCTTGTTGGATATCATTGTGAGCCTCCATTTGCATTGAGCGGGCTGCTTTGCAGCACTTCCGCTGCCCCGCTGCGCGGCACCACCACCTGGATCAGGGTGCCCTCGCCTGGGGCGGAAATGACGTGGAACTGTCCGTCGATTGTCTCGACGCGCTCGGCGGCGCCTGCCAGCCCCAAATGACCCTGGCGTACCAGCGACACCCAGCGCTTCGGCACGGGGAAACCGCGTCCATCGTCTTCGATCTCGAAGACGATCTCGCTCGAATCAAACCGGAAGCGGATGGCAATGCTGCGCGCCTGGGCGTGGCGGGTGATATTGGTCAGCGACTGCTGCAGGATGCGGAAGAGCGTCAGGCGCACGTGCTCGGGCAGGATCTGCCCATCGTACATCAGATCCAGCTCCAGGTTGACCTCCGGGTGCTCTTCGCGATAGCGCTCGGCCAGCTCGCGGATTGCGCCTTCCAGGCCGAAGGGCGCCAGCGCCGGCGGGCGCAGCTCGCGACAGATGCCGCGCAGCGAGTTGATCAGGTTGGTAACGGTCTTCTGGGCCGCCTGCAGTTCCTGGGCCGCTTCTCCGGCCGGCATGAACTTGCTGAAGTCGGACAGCTGGAACATCAGCCCATACAACTCCTGCAGCGGTTCATCGTGCAGCTCCTGCGCCAGCCGCAAACGCTCGCGTTCCCGGCTGACCACCAGCTGTTTGTTGACCTCGGCCAGTTCGGCTTCCACCTGTTTGCGGGTGGTGATGTCTTCCACCATCACAATGGCGAACCACGGCGCCCCATTCTCCTTGCGCATCCACGAGAAGGTGAAACTGCCCCACACGATGCGGTGATCGCGGTGGCGCAAGCGCTGTTCCAACTGCAGGATGTTCTTGCCATTGGCAAAGAACTCTTCGTAGACGGCGTGGTTGTTAAAGTAATCCAGCGGCAGGATCAGGTCGGCCAATTCCATGCCCTCCAGTTCCGCCGTACTGTAGCCCAGCATGTTCTGCATCGCGCTGTTGGTGACCAGGATCTTGTGCTGCAGGTCGATAATTGCCTTGCCCACCGCGCTGCCTTCGAAAATGGTGCGGAAGCGTGCTTCGCTGGCGCGCAGTTTCTCCTCGGCGTGCACCTGCTCGGTGATATCTTGCCCGGTGCCCAACAGCTTGACCGGTTTGCCGGCGCTGCTGATCACCTGCCCGTTGGTGCGCAGAATGCGCTCTTCGCCATCCGGGCGCAGGATACGGTGCACGATCTCAAACCCCTGGCGCTCATGGCGCGCCTGCTGCACGGCATGCAGCAGCGTTTCCTGATCGGCGGGGTGGATGCAGGATTGGAAATCCTCAAATGTGAGCGCCGGCCCTGCCGGGTCCAACCCGCAGATGGTGTACAGCTCTTCCGAGCACACGAACTGCTGCGTCGCCAGGGTCCACTCCCAGCTGCCCAGCCGGGCGATGTGCTGCGCTTCAGCCAGCCGGCGCTGGCTCTGGCGGATCTGGTCCTCGGCCTGCCGGCGTTCCACCACCCGCCCCAACTGCGTGCCGATGTTTGCCATCGCTTCAATCAGCGACAGGTTGATGCCCATCGGGTGGGTGGTGAAGAATTCCATCACCGCGGCCACCTCTTTGCCCGCCATCACCGGGAAAGCCAACCCATCCTGGATGCCGCAGTTGCGCGCTGCCTGGCGGCGGGTGTGCTCGTGGGCCGGCACGTTGCGGCGCAGCACCAACTCGCCACTCTCCAGCACCTTGCCGGGCAGGCCCACCCCCGGCGAAAGGCGCAGTTCTGCCGTCTCGCGCCGGAACGCTTCGAATGAGTCGGGCTGCTTGACGCACCAGATCTGCGTGGGCAGCAGTTCATCGCCCGAGACCCCGCTGCGGTAGAAGACGTGTCCCAACTGCCAGCCGGTGTAATCGCAGATCAGGTTCAGCGCGGTTTGCATCGCCTCGGGGATCGTTTCGGCCTGGTTGGCGGCGATGGTCACATCCTGCAGCAGCTGCACCAACCGCGTGCGCGCCACAACTTCGCTTTCTAACTGCTCGGTCAGTTTCTTCAAGTGTTCGTGGCCCTGGTTGCGGTGGATGGCGGTAGCCAGCAGGTTGGCGATGCCCTGCAGCAGGTACAGGTCGTCTGCGGTGAAGGCAGCCGGTTGGCGCTTGAACACGCCGATCACCCCATATGGCTGGGACAGCCCGTACAACTTGACGCACAACGCTGAGCGGACGCCGTGCTGCTGCAGCAGATCCACCTGCGAAAGCGGTCCCCCGGCCTGCAGGTCATCAATAAACACCGCGCCATGCGACAACAGCGCTGCCCCGCCGGACTGCGCGCCGTCGATGGCGAAGCGCACCGCCGCCGGCTCCTGCCAGCCCAGCCCGGCGCGCAGCGCCAACTGGTCGGCTGCCTGGGTCACCTCCAGGACCATGCCATAATCGATCTGCAAAGCCTCGGCCAGCAGCTGCAGTGCGCTGTTGAACAATTCATCGATACCCGCGCCGGCTAACGCCCGGGTGCCCAGGGCGGCGATGTCTGTCTGGTGTCCCGTCCGGCTCCTGCCGTTCCCCACGATACTTGCCGTTGGTTGTTGATCTTCGTTCATCTAGGCCCCTATCCCGGGTTAATTGTACTTACTCTGTCTAATTCGTCTATCCGAATTTCGCCTACATCCGCGCCAGCCCCACAGCTAATAGTTTTGCAAAGCCGGTGTAGGGCGGGCGTATGGCTCCTGTCAGCCAGTTTTAAGCATTCGCCAGTACAATGCACTTGTTTGATACAAAATAGTGTGTCGGAATTTACAAACACGAAATCTTAATGGAAACGGACAAATTACAGTGAAAAAAGAATCTACACTCCAGTGGCGGATCTATCCGCTTGCCCTGTCGATTGTTTGCCTGGCGCTCGCTTCCTCTGCCTTTACCAACCGCTCCAGCACGGCCCCGGCCTCTGGCACAACCACCCAAACTTACCCCACCCAACTGGTGGACGACGCCGCCAGCTGGTTTGGCGAAGTCGACCTGCGCGCCTGCTCGATCTCAGACCATGTAGCCAGCTATGCTTTCATCCCAGGCGTTTTCAGCCTGCCGGTGATGCAGCAGCCAACCGGGCAAAACGTGTTTGTCTCTGAGCAGAACAACATGCTGACCCAGTTCCGCCAGCCGCAGTACAGCGGGGTGACTGCGCTGTTGGCGCACAATTACCTCTCCGGCGGCAAG
>JBJSYW010000338.1:0-6517 GCA_046089985.1 Chloroflexota bacterium | reverse complement strand
ACGAGAACTATTCGCAATGTGGCGCCCGCCACGCGCAGCTTGGCAATCCCAGACAGCATCTGCAGCACGATGGCGCTGATCTTGCCCTGCCAGCGCATCTCGGCGCGCAGGTTCTGCCGCTGGCGCCAGTTCAGCGCGAAGTTGGCCGCCAGGGCGATGCCCCCCAGCCCAAGGGCCGCCGCGGCCAGCTGCACATCGTAATAAAACATCAACCCCAGGCTGAAGATCGAAAACAGGCTGCTGAGCAGCGCCGCCAGGGTCGCGCCTGCCAGCACGCGCCGCATGGCGCTGATGCTGAAGGCCCGCCCGGCCAGGTCGCCGGCCGAGAAGCCGCGAAAAAACACTGCCGGCAGCGCCAGCAGGCGGCTCCACAGGGCCGCCTCCAGTGACAGCTCTAACCGGCTTTCCAGGCGCAGCTGCGCCAGCCCCCCGGTCACCTGGAAGAGCGCGCCGGCCAGCGCGCTGCCGCCCCAGGCCAGCGCTAGAAAGCCCAGCAGCTGCCGGTCCGAGTTGGGGATCGCCTGGCCAAACAACCAACCGGTAGCCAGGGGCGTCAACAGGGCCAGCAGGCTGCCCAGGCCGGCCATCGACAGCATGACCCCCAGTTCTCGCCGCGTGCCGTGCAGTCCAAAGCGCACCAGGTCCGAGATTGACAGCGGTTCTTCGGGCAGGGGGCGGTAAAACATGGTCGCCAGTTCGCCCAATTGGGCAGCCAGCTCAGCGTTCAGGGCCGTGCGGCTGCCATCCGCCGGGTCGAACATCCGGTAACCCTGCCGCCCGGGCAGCAGCGCCACCGGGCGGGCAGGCCGGCCTTCACGCTTCCAATACCCCAACAGCGGGCCGTAGTCCTGCCGCCACCAATCCTGCACCAGGTAGACGCGCCGGGTGCGCACCCCGGAAACCTGGGCGATCGCCTCCAGCAGGTCGTTCTTGCGCCGTTCCACCTGCACCCAGGTCGGCGCTTGCAGCGCAATCCCCTGCGGCTCACCCACCGCCTGGCAGGCAGCCAGCAGCGCATTCAGCGCTCCGCTGCTGTCGACCGGCCGGAGCGCCTGGCGTTCCAGGATAGCCGCCATACCGTGCAGCGCCCCGGCAACCGCCGACCGGCTCTTCTCGGCCTTCAACTGCTGGCGCCGGTCTTCGCGCTGCTCGGATTGGACCCGGTTGGCGCTCAGGCAGCCGGCAGCCAGGCTGTGAAAAGCGCCCAGCCCATTCCAGGCCGGGTCCTGGGCCAGCCACTGCGGCGTTTCCACCACTTCCAGGGTCACATCTTGCCCGGCCTGTACCCAGGTGTGTTTGCACAGCGGCAGGTATGCAGGTTCCCCGGGCAAGCCGGCGGTGGGCAGGTGGCAGAAGGACACCTGGCTGCTCGCGCCGCTCACCGGGCGCGCCCATAAAACCTGTTTCTTCGGCCCGGCAGATGCCCCGCCGGGCAGGCAGGTCTCCGGCCCGGCAGCCAGCCGCCGGCAGTCGGGCGCCGGTAAAGCGGTGATGATCGCCCGTGATAGGGCCGTCACCCAACCCTCCACCAGGCCGGCCAGCGTTTCGCGTTCCAGGTTTTTCGCCAGCAGTTCCTGCAGGTGCGCCTGCGGCACGCGGATCAGCCTGGCTCCCGGCCCGCCCACCACCAGCAAACCGGTGTCGCTGTGGCTGAGGTCCATTCCGAACAACGCTTCGCCCGCTTCCACGCGCCACAGGTGCCGGCGCGGCCCGCACGGCTGATCGCCGGACAGCTGCACGGCGAAAAGGTCCACACTGCCCGAGTAGACCACCCAGGCCAGCGCCGCGTCGTTCAGCACGAACGGGCGGTCGCGGCGCGCTTCCACCAGGCCGCGCTCGCTGTAACGCAGCCGGATCAGGAACAGTTCATCCAGCGTATGCCTGGCGGAGGGGGGGCGGGCAGGCATCATTCCAGGCGCTCCAACAGGGTTTGCAGGCGGGATTTGCGCGGCGCGGCCGTGTCTGCCTGCACCAGGCGAGCATACGCCCCGCCGGCTTTCTGCAGGCTGTCGTGAGCGCCGCGCTGCACGATGCGCCCGTTCTCCAGCACGATGATCTCATCGCAGTCACGGATGGTGCTGAGCCGGTGGGCCACAATCAGGCAGGTGCAGCCGCGCCGGCGCAGGTTATCGTCGATCTGTTTTTCGATGATCGTGTACAGCGCGCTGGTGGCCTCGTCCAGGATCAGCAGCGTGGGCCGGCCGGCCAGCGCGCGGGCGATCTCCAGGCGCTGGCGCTGCCCACCGCTGAAGTTGCGCCCGCCTTCTTCCACTTCGCCTTCATATCCCTTTGGGCGAGAAGCGATATCGTCATGGATGCAGGCATCCTGGGCCGCCTGGATCATCACCGCCGTGGGCAGCGTGTCATCCCACAGCGCCAGATTTTCACGAATGCTGCCTTCAAACAAGAAGATCTCCTGGTCGACCATCGCCAGCGAGCTGGCGATCGTGCGGCGTGAGAGCCGGGTGCGCGGCACGCCGTCAAGCAAAATTTCACCACTCCACGGTTGGTACAACCCGGCGATCAGTTTGGCGATCGTCGATTTACCGCTGCCGCTGCCCCCCACCAGCGCCACCCGGTCTCCGGGCTTCAGGCTCAGATCGAAATTCTCGACCAGCGGCGGCTCAAAGCGGTTGTAGCCGAAGGTCAGCCCGCGCACCTCCAGCCGGCCGCTCAGGCGGGCCAGGGCCGCACCTGTTTCAGCAGCCTGGCTGCCCTGCATCACCGGGTCGGGCGGGTTGCGTAAGACGTCATCCAGCGCGTACATATCGGCGGTGGCTTCTTGCAGCAGCCCCCCCAGCCCCACCAGGCGGTTCACCGGTCCGGAAAAGCTGGCCATCAGGCTCTGAAAAGCCACCAGCGCGCCCAGCGTCATCTGCCCCTGCATCACCTGCAGGCTGCCTAACAGCAGGATCATCGCCGTTGACAGGGAGGACAGGAACGGCGGCGCGGCGCCCAGCAGCTGCGCGGCGCGGCCCATCTCTTGCTCGGCATTGAGCGCCCGGGCCTGAAAACCCGCCCAACGGGCGAAGAAATCGTTCTCCGCGCCGGCGGCCTTCAGGTTCTCGATCATCAACAGCCCGCTCATCGCCGCGCCGGTCAGCTGGCCGCGCTCCTGCAGCAGCCGCCGGCCGGTATCCACCCGCCGCCGTGAGATGGCGTACAACACCACCAGGTTCACCAACGCCAACCCGATCCCGACTGACGCCAGCAGCAGGTTCTCGAACAGCATCACTGCGCCAAAAAAGATCGCCACCAGCAGATCCAGCAGCGCGGTCGCCAGGTCTCCGGAAAGCAGGCGCGCCACCCGGTCGTTGGCGGCGGCCCGGCTGCCCACCTCGCCGGCCGAGCGTTGGAAGTAAAAGGTCAGCGGCAGGCACAGCAGCCGCCAGAAAAACTGGCTGGAATTGCTCAACGCCAGACGCGTCTCCAGCCGCAGCAGGGCCGCCTGCTGCAGCCAGGTGAATGCAGCGCGCAGCCCGGCTGCGGCCGCAAGCCCGGCAAACACCACGAGCAACCACTGGCGGTTCCCCTGCACCAGGAAACTGTCGACGAACAGCCGCGCCAGCCCCGGGATCACCAACCCCGGGATGACCAACCCCAGGCTGACCAGCACGCCATAGGCGATCCCGACTTGCGAGCCTTTAAAGCGCCGCTGCAGCGCGCGCACCAGGCTGTGTTTTTCACCTCCCGGTTGGAAGTCTGGCCCGGGGACCGCCGTTATCACCACCCCGGTGAACGATGCATCGAATTCCTGGTTTGACACATACCGCGGCCCGCAGGCCGGATCGTTCAAATAGACGCCGTGTTGGTCAAACCCTTCGATAACCAGGAAATGGCTAAAGTTCCAATAGGCCACCATAGGCAGCGGCATCCGCGGCAGGTCGGCCGGTTCCTTGCGGAACCCCCGGGCGACCAAGCCGTACTGGCGCGCCGCTCGCACCAGGTCGCCGGCCTTGCTGCCGTCGCGGGTCACCCCGCAGGCAAGGCGCAGCTCTTCCAGTGAAACAATCCGCCCGAAGTGCGCCAGCACAATTGCCAGCGAGGCCGCGCCGCATTCCACCGCCTCCATTTGCAAGACGGTGGGGGTGCGCACCCGCCGGGTGCGACTCCTATCCAACAGCCGGCTAATCCCAGGCAGCTTCGGAGTCCAGGATATCCGTGGCATGCGAGTTCCATTCCTCCACTGATCCGGCGGCGGTCACTGGTTCAGCTGCGGGAAGACCAGTTCAACCGGCGCGCGGCGGTCTAACAGAATAGAGACCTCGCCCAGCGTGCCGCTGTGCAGCGGACGGCCGGCGCTGTGCGCCAGCGACCAGTGGTATTGGCCCGCCAGGTCGGTCAGGTTGATGTGCACTTCCACCAGCGGCCCGCTCTGTAGAAAGACCTGCGCCAGGCTCTGGCTCCCCAGGCTCTGCCCCAGCGCCTGAGGGTCAACCGGATACTGGCCCACCCAGCGCACCTCCCCCAACAGGTACCCATTGCCGGCAGCCTGCGTCCCCGCCGGAGCAAAGCGCGCCGCCATGCCGGGCGCCAGGCTGTAGGCTTGCTCCAGCGGCACATACACCACCGCCTCCAGCACCGGGCCGGCCGGCTCCACCATCAGCAGTTCCTGACCGTGTTCCACCGGCTGCCCGGCCTGCACCGGCAGGTCCATTACGACGCCGCCGCACCGGCTGACCACCTCCTGCAGGGCGCCAGTCTGGGCGGAACGCAGCGTCATCACCATCTGCCCCGGCTCGATCTGCTCACCCAACCAGGTGTGCGCCTGGTCCACTAACCCATCCTGGGGAGCCGAGACCAGGCACAGACCGCCCACCGGCAGCAGCACCCCCTGGGCCGCCAGGCGCGTTTCCAGGCTGCCCCACACCCCCCAGGCCAGCAGGGGCGCCAGCAGGCAGGCCAGCCCCGCCAGCGCCAGCCAGCCGGGCAGCGTGGTGACACGGATGAGTTGATCAAGCTGTTCAGGAGAAGTCAGCTTGGCCAACGCTTGCGGGCGAAAGGTCAGTCCGGGCATGCTTAGCTCCGTCATCAGGGTGGACGGGCGATGCATGCACCGCCCGTCCACCGCTTCACTGGTTAGTCATCACCCTCCGGCGGCGGCAGCGTGATCCCATAGCCGCCGCCCGCCGCCTGCTGCAGGTCGGCCTCGCTGATCTCTCCGGTCAGGTCGGCAAAGATCGCTTCCGCTTCTTTCAACGGGATCAGCAGCCCGGCCTGGTCCAGCAGCTTCTGGCGTCCGGAAGCATCGGCGGACTCGAAAGCATCTCGGAAGGCTGGGGCTTGCAGTTGGTCCAAAAATAACTGGGCGTTGGTTGTCATGGTACAGAGTCTCCTTTTCGCATGAAACGGTTATTTATTGACCAGGGGGAAGTAGTAGTACTTCCACAACACGATTACCGGCGGTTGGTCCGGAGCAGTGATGAACGTCCACGGCGTGGTAAACGTCGCCGGCTTCTCCGGCAGGCTGGTGGTCGGGGCCTGCATGCCCCGGTCCAGCACAGGAGCGGCCTTCTCAGCCAGCTGCTGCCTGGCAACGGACAGGTCCTTGGCTTCCACCTGCAAGACCGCTTGCGCCTGAGTTGACATCCCGACCAGGCTGTCTGGCAGCATGGCGACGAACTGGTACAGCGTGTCGTTTAGCGCCTGGATCTCGAGGATATAGATCCCGCTCTCCGGGGCATAGTAGGCCAGGGTTTCGACCCGGATGCCGCCCATGTCTTGCGGGGTGCTGTAGTAGTCGGGGAAGAAGCTGTGGCGCGGGTTCCAGCCATACAGGTGAGCCGTCCCCTGGGTGACGATCAGGTTGTAGACCGACAGGTCATTTTCCTCGATCGGTAGGCGGTACTGCACCTTCTCGCCAGCCGCCAGAGGCTGCGGTACAGCCGGGATCAGGTTGACCAGCACCAGGCTGTTCGAGTCCAGGCTGCTGGCCTGACCATGCTCATCGGCCGTCCACACCCCCAGGTAATGCGCCCCGGGTTTGGGGTTCAGCCGCCAGGCGTAGCGGGCAATCTTTGTCTGTGTGTCTGTATCCACCGACAGTCCGGCGGCATCCTGCAGTTGGATCCACCCGCTCTGCTGGGCCACTTCCCACCGGTTCGCAAGGCTGTCCCAGGTCCATTCCTGGATAAAGAACTGCTGCGCCTCGGGGGAGGTATTCAAGTATACGGTCACCTGCGGGTTCGCCACCAGGCTGCCCTGCAGCACTCGCGCAGATAGATGCAGGTCGCCGCTGCCCGCGGACGGCAGCACGGTCACCTCGCTGGTGGCTGCGTAGTAGTGATGCTGCGGCTCCGGCTGGTCCACCGTGCCGCTGGACCAGTCCCAGTAACCTTCCATGTCGAGCAGATTGACCAGCGCGCCGGGCGCCAGGTCAGGCGCCAGGTCGGCCTGGAACTGCAGGATCACTTCCTGCCCGGGCCACAGGGCCGGCAGATGCCAGACCACCTGGCGCTTTACCGGGTCGTATACGCCGTCCCCACTGATCGAGCCCGCCACCGCGCTGACCCCAGCC
>JBJSYW010000337.1:0-2963 GCA_046089985.1 Chloroflexota bacterium | reverse complement strand
CACGCCATCCAGCAGGGTTTCTTTGACCGCCAGCTGCTCCTGCTCACCCGCCCGGATGGGCAGGTGGTGGCCCAGGACGAAGGCGTGCGCATGCCGCCCGACCGCGAGCGCATGGGCCGCCTCAAGCCGGCTTTTATCCCTGAGGGGGTGATCACCGCCGGCAACGCCTCGCAGATCAGCGACGGCGCTGCGGCTCTGCTGATCGCCTCGCCCACCGCGGTTGGCAAGTATAACCTGACGCCGCGCGCCCGCATCGTCACCCGCGTGGTCACCGGTTCGGACCCGGTGCTGATGCTGGATGGGCCGATCCCCGCCACCCAGCTGGCGCTGCGCAAGAGCGGGCTCTCGTTGGATGAGATCGATGTGATCGAGATCAACGAAGCCTTCGCTTCGGTGGTGCTGGCCTGGGCAGCCGAGCTGCAGCCGGACCTGGCGCGGGTCAACCCCAACGGCGGGGCCATCGCCCACGGTCACCCGCTGGGCGCCACCGGCGCGATCCTGATGACCAAGCTGCTCCACGAACTGGAGCGCAGCGGCGGCCGCTACGGGCTGCAGACCATGTGCATTGGCCACGGACAGGCCACTGCCACTATCATCGAACGCCTGTGAGCCGGCCCGCCTTCCCCTGCCTGCCGGCGCCGGCCTGAAATCAACGGAGTAAGATTGTGATCGACACCCTCGACCATACGGTATACCTGGCGTTGGGCGCCAACCTGGGGGACCGGGAAGCCAACCTGCGGGCGGCAGTCGCCGGGCTGGCGCCGTTTGTGCGTGTGGAGCAGCTCTCGCCGGTCTATGAAACGCCCCCCTGGGGGGTGCTTGACCAGCCGGCCTTTCTGAACCAGGCCCTGCGCGGCCGCACCGCCCTGGCCCCGCTCGACCTGCTCCAGGCGCTGAAAACCCTCGAACGCGACCTCGGCCGCCTGCCGGGCCTGCGCTACGGGCCGCGCCAGATTGACCTGGATATCCTGTTCTACGACGACCTGCGTCTGGACCTGCCCGGGCTGGCGCTGCCGCACCCCCGCCTGCACGAGCGCGCCTTCGTGCTGGTACCGCTGGCCGATATTGCCCCCGGGCTGCGCCATCCCGGCCTCGGCCGCACGATCGCCGAACTGCTGGCCGCGGTCGACCCGGCTGGGATCCGGCGCTTTCACCCCACCCATCATCCGTTTGAGGAGGCTGCTTTGACCGATATTTACCCCAAACCGTTGAAAATGACACCCGGCTCCGACTGGGGCTTTACCGCCGCCCGCCGCCCGGACGGGGGTATGCACCTGTCTTTTCACGATATCACGCATGCCACCCTGGCCCGCTGGCGCGAGTTCGCCATCGCTCACCTGGAAGACTCAGACCGCCTGACCACCAACCTGTACGACCTGCGCCTGCTCGGCGACCTCTCTGATGAAGCCGTGGCCTATGCGGTGGAGGTCAACCAGGACCCTTCGGTGCGCCACATCCGCCTGGCGGTGGTGGTAGCCAACGAGCGGGTGCGCAGCAAGATGCAGGAGATCGATGCCCTCTCGGCCGGTTACGGGGTCGAGATGGCGATCTTCACCGGGCTGCCCGAGGCCGAAGCCTGGCTGGCTCAGCCGCTGACCAGGTTGGTGTGAGCATGCAGCCGGCGGCCCTCACCCTTGCCGGGCGCACCGTCACCTGGGGGGCGCGCACGCTGGTCATGGGCATCGTGAACGTCACGCTGGACAGCTTCTCCGGCGACGGGCTGCTGAAAACCGCCGCGCCCGACCCGATCGAGGCAGCCCTGGCCCAGGCGCTCGCCTTCGCCGCCGCCGGGGTCGACCTGCTCGACATCGGCGGCGAGAGCACCCGCCCGGGCGCGCAGCCGGTCAGCGCCGCCGAAGAGCTGGCCCGCGTGACGCCGGTGATCCGGCGGCTGCGCCAGGAGCTTGACCTGCCGATCTCGATCGATACCTACAAGGCCGGCGTTGCGGAGGCCGCCCTGCAGGCCGGGGCGAACATCGTCAACGATGTGTGGGGTTTCAAGGTTGATCCTGACATCGCCGGGGTTGCCGCCCGCTATGGCGCTCCGGTGATCCTGATGCACAACCGCTCCTCCTGGGCCAATGCCGAGATCAAGGACAGCCTGGGTGGGCGGTACATCGGCATGCAGTATGCCGACCTGCTGGCCGATATCTGCCGCGAGCTGCTCGAGAGCGTCGCCATCGCCCGGCAGGCCGGCGTGCCGGATGAGCACATCATCCTGGACCCCGGGATTGGCTTCGGCAAGACCACCGAGCAGAACCTGGAGCTGATCGACCGCCTGGGCGAGATCCGCGCCCTGGGCTACCCGGTGCTGCTGGGCCCGTCGCGCAAGTCGTTCATCGGCTATACCCTCGACCTGCCCCCCGACCAGCGCGTCGAAGGTACCGCCGCGGCGGTGGCGGTGGGCATCGCCCGCGGCGCGGATATCGTCCGCGTTCACGATGTGCTGCCGATGCTGCGCGTGGCGCGCATGACCGATGCTATCGTTCGCCGGGGATAGGAATATAGTATAATTTTGGTCAAGAAGGACAGGTAGGGGGCGCATACCTGTAATCATTATCATACAGGATAAGGAGTATGACATGGGCCAAGATTTTTTCCAGTCTCGGGGCAAGCTTAAGACCGCGCATGGGGAATATACCATCTATCGACTGGATGCATTGGAGAAGGCCGGGCTAACGCGCCTTGAGAAACTGCCCTTCTCGATCCGGATCTTGCTGGAAGCCGTGCTGCGCCAGTGTAACGGGCGCGAGGTCACCCAGCAGGACGTGATCAACCTTGCCGGTTGGCAGCCGCAGGCCGCTAACCGGCCTTCGCTGCCGTTCATCCCCGGGCGGGTGGTGATGCAGGACTTCACCGGCGTTCCCGCGGTGGTCGACCTGGCAGCCATGCGCGCGGCGATGGCCCGCCTGGGCGGCGACCCGAAAAAGATCAACCCGCTGGTGCCGGTCGACCTGGTGATC
>JBJSYW010000336.1:0-3085 GCA_046089985.1 Chloroflexota bacterium | reverse complement strand
GCCCTGCCCGACGGCACGCTGTTCCCAACCCTGCCGGCCCCGCCGGTTCCGCCGGCGCCCACCCCCACTCCCACCCCCGGCCCGTAACGCAGGCACGGAAGGCCAGGCTTGAACATCCCGGCGGCCCGCTCCCTCACCAGGGGCGGGCCGCTGCAGTTTATCCGATTTCCTTTACCGATCTGCAAAAACTCGGTATAGTTGGGGCGAGGAACTGCACAAAACTATGAGCGAAAAAACTCCCTCCGGCCGGGAGATCCGGCTGACCTCGCTGTCCAGCTGCGCCGGCTGAGCGTCTAAACTGAATGCGGAAACGCTGGCGCAGGTGCTGCGCCCCCTGGAAGGGCTGTTTGACCCGGCCGCCGACCCCGACCTGTTGATCGGGCTGGGCGCGCCGGACGATGCAGCGGTCTACCGCCTGGACGCCGAGCGCGCCCTGGTGGTGACCACCGATTTCTTCACCCCGGTGGTCGACGATCCGTACGATTACGGGGCGATCGCGGCCGCCAACGCCCTGTCGGACATCTACGCCATGGGCGGGACACCGTTCCTGGCGTTGAACATCGCCGCCCTGCCGCCGGACCTGCCGGTGGAGATCAATGCCGCCATCTTGCGCGGCGGGGCCGAGAAGGTGCGTGAGGCCGGGGCGGTGCTGGCCGGCGGGCATACCGTGCAGGATAAGGAGCCGAAGTACGGGCTGGTGGCGCTGGGCTTCGTCCACCCGCAGCGCATCCTGGCCAAGGGCGGTGCGCAGCCGGGCGATGCACTGGTGCTGACCAAGCCGCTGGGCTTTGGCACGGTGACCACGGCGCTGAAGCGCGGCCTGGCCGATGCGAGCGACGTGGCCGAGGCGGTGAGCTGGATGAAGCGCCTGAACCGGCTGGGCGGGCAGCTGGCCAACGAGTTCGAACTGGCCGCCGGCACCGATGTGACCGGCTTCAGCCTGCTGGGGCATGCGATGGAGATCGCCGACCAGTCCGGGGTGGGGCTGCGCTTCGCGTTTAATCGCATCCCCTTCACTGCAGGGGTGCTGAACTACGCCCGCCAGGCGATCTTCCCCGGCGGCTCGGCCGATAACCGGCTGTTCTTTGGCGACCGGGTGCGCTTTGACCCGGCGCTGGACGAACTGACTCAGCTGCTGCTGTTTGACGCCCAGACCAGCGGCGGGCTGCTGTTGTGCGTTCCGCCGGGCAAGCTGGACGGGCTGCTGGCGCGCGCCGTGGCGCTGGGCCAGCCGGCCTGGACGGTGGGCCAGGTGACGACCGGCAGCGGGATCGAAGTGGCGCTGGGCGAGCCGGCATGACGGCTGACCTGGCGTTTGCCTCGCGGCGTTCGCCGGTGTATGCCCGGCGCGGCGTGGTGGCGGCCTCGCAGCCGCTGGCGGTGGCAGCCGGGCTGGAAGCGCTGGCGCAGGGCGGCAGCGCCGCCGACGCGGCCATTGCCACCGCCGCGGCGCTGAATGTCACCGAGCCGTGCTCTACCGGGCTGGGCGGCGACTGCTTCGCGCTGTATTACGATGCCGCCGCCGGGCAGGTCAGCGCGTTGAACGGCTCCGGGCGGGCGCCGGCCGGGTTGAGCCTGGAGCGCCTGGCGAGCGAGGGCCTGGCGGATGAACTGCCGCCGTTTCACGCCCACACGGTGACCGTGCCGGGAGCCTGCGCCGGGTGGTGCGACCTGCATGCGCGCTTTGGCCGCCTGCCACTGCCGGCGGTGCTGGCGCCGGCGGTGCGGCTGGCCGAAGAAGGCTTCCCGGTGGCGCCGCTGACGGCCCATTCCTGGGCCGCCGGGGTCAGACGGCAGCTGTCCACCGCCCCCAACGGCCGCGAGCTGACCATCGACGGGCGCGCCCCGCGCGCGGGCGAGATCTTCCGCAACCCGGGGCTGGCGCGCACGCTGCGCTGCATCGCCGATGGCGGCAAAGACGCCTTTTACCAGGGGCCGGTGGCGCAGGCGATTGTGGCGGTGCTGCACAGCGCCGGCGGCTGCATGAGCGAGGCCGACCTGGCGGCGCATACCAGTACCTGGGAGCAGCCGATCTCGATCCCTTATCACGGCGTGCGGGTGTGGGAGTGCCCGCCGAACGGGCAGGGGCTGGCGGCGCTGCTGGCGCTGAATATCCTGGAAGGCTTCGACCTGGCGGCCCTGCCCGGGCTGTCGCTGGAGCGGCTGCACCTGGAGATCGAGGCGATGCGCCTGGCGTTCGCCGACAGTTCCTGGTATGTGGCCGACCCGGCCTTCAACCCTGCTCCACTGGAGTGGCTGCTGTCTAAGGAATACGCGGCCGAGCGCCGGGCGCAGATCCGCACCGACCGGGCAGCGCCCGATTTCACCCGCGGCGCGCCGGTGGCCGGCAGCGATACGGTGTATTTCTGCACCGCCGACCAGTATGGCAACGCCTGTTCGTTCATCAACAGCAATTACATGGGCTTCGGGACCGGAATCGTGCCGGCCGGATGGGGCTTCAGCCTGCAAAACCGCGGCCATAACTTCTGCTTGCAGCCCGGGCATCCCAACGCGCTGGCCCCCGGGAAACGCCCCTATCATACGATCATCCCGGGGATGATCACCGCGCCGGCAGAGGCGGGGCAGCCCGGCGAAGCGCTGTATGCTGCTTTTGGGGTGATGGGCGGGTTTATGCAGCCGCAGGGGCATATGCAGGTGGCGACCGGCCTGGTGGATGATGGGCTGGACCCGCAGGCGGCGCTGGACCGGCCGCGCTTCTGCATTGAGGATGGCACAGCCGGGGGGCGGGTGGCGCTGGAACAGGGCATCCCGGTGGAAGTGATGGCTGGGCTGGCGGCATTGGGCCACCCGGTGGCGCCGGTCTCGGGCTTTGGTCGCTCGGTGTTTGGGCGCGGCCAGGTCATCCGCCGCCTGGAAGGCGGCGCGACCTGGTGTGCGGGCAGCGACCCGCGCGCCGATGGATGTGCGATGAGCTATTGACAGGCGGCGCTAAATGCGTTAAAAACTGACTGCCGAAAAGCCGGTGAATTATAAAATCTTACGTAGACGGGGGATGCTGTTATGAAGCAAAAGCGCTTCTCAATGTGGTTCTGGATCGGCTTTTGGCCCGAACTGCTGGCTGGGC
>JBJSYW010000335.1:0-12441 GCA_046089985.1 Chloroflexota bacterium | reverse complement strand
GTCTCCTGAAAACGTAGTTGGTTATTCCCGTGCGGCGGGCATGGTGGAATCTATCCCCTCGCTCGCCACGATTGAGAGCTCATGACCCACTAATCCTGTACGTTCTTCCAGGTCTCGGCGGCGGCATTGAGGATCAGGTGGGTCGAAGTGGCCCCCGGATCCTGGTGACCGGCGCTGCGCTCGCCCAGGTAGCTGGCGCGGCCTTTATGGGCCACCAACGGAATGGTGCCCTTCATGCCGTCTTCAGCCGCCTGTGCGGATAGTGTCAATGCTTTGTTGAAGGGCAGCTTGTCTTGCAGAGCCTGCTTGAGGGCGTTGACGGCGGGGGTCAGTGCATCCACCATCGTCTTGTCACCCAGTTCGGCCTTGCCGCGCATCAGTACGCCGTTCAGAGCGGCTTCCAGCGCATCTGCCCAGTCCGCCAGGCTGAGTTCCATCTTGCCGACGGTTTTCATGCCGATCTGAAGGAAAAACGTGCCATACAGCGGGCCACCAGCGCCGCCAACGGTCGAGATTAATGTCATACCCACCGTCTTGAAAATGGTGCCCAAATCTTTGTCGCCGAATTCCGGAAGCTTGTTCACCACCGCGGTAAAACCGCGGTCCATGTTGACTCCGTGGTCAGCGTCACCGATCGCAGCGTCCAGCTCGGTCAGGTAGGTTCGGTTCTCAGCAATGACAGCCGCGCATGCTTTGATCCAGGCAAGCGCATCATCCCGTGATATCGACATTGTTCTTTCTCCGTTGGCGAGCCAGGAACGCGGCCGATTGAGCGGTCAGCGTTCCTGGCTCTGGACTACAAGGTATTATACACCCCAGCGCATGGCGGGGGTCTTGACGGGCGCGTCCCACAGTTTGAGCAGGTCGTCGTCCATCTTGAGCAGGGTGATGGAGGTGCCGGCCATTTCAAGGCTGGTGATATAGGGACCAACCAGGTGGCGGACAATCTTCAGACCATGCTTGGCAGCGATCTCGGAGGCCTTGCGGTACACGATGTACAGCTCGACCAGCGGGGTGCCGCCCAGACCGTTGACGAACATCAGCATCTCATCGCCGGCCTTGTAGGGGATGTCACTGATGATCGGCTCCATGAGCATCTCAACAATTTCATCCGCCGACTTGACGGGCATGCGGGTGCGGCCGGGTTCGCCGTGAATGCCGATCCCGATTTCCATCTGGTCTTCGGGCAGATCAAAGGTGGGCTTGCCAACGTGCGGCACGGTGCAGGAAGTGAGCGCCATACCCATCGTGCGGCCGGTCGCCTTGACCTTGCGGCAGACATCGGCGACTTCCTTCAGAGAGCGGCGCTGCTCGGCAGCGGCCCCGCACAGCTTTTCAGCCAGCACGGTGACGCCGACGCCGCGACGCCCGGCAGTGTACAGGCTGTCTTTGACAGCCACGTCGTCATCGGTGACGACTGCCTCGACCTCGATGCCTTCGGCCCGGGCCAGTTCAGCAGCCATCTCGAAGTTCATGATGTCGCCGGTGTAGTTCTTGACGATGTGCAGCACGCCGGCGCCGCCGTTGACGGCCTTGGTTGCTTCCAGCATCTGGTCCGGGGTGGGCGAAGTGAACACAGCGCCGGGGCAAGCCGCGTCCAGCATACCCATACCCACGAAACCACCATGCATGGGCTCGTGTCCCGAGCCGCCGCCAGAGATGACGCCGACTTTCCCCTGGACCGGGGCATCCGCCCGAACGATGAAGTTCGGGTCATAATGCACGGTGATCAGATCGGAATGTGCCAGCGCCATGCCTTCGAGCGCCTCGCGCACTACGTTTTCGGCCTTGTTGATCAGTTTCTTCATGGTTCGCCTCCTCGGCTCAAACGATACCGGACTTGGAGCCGCCTACTTCTTGGGCAGGTTGGGGGTCACGAACATGTCGTAGGCGAAGATGCCCAGGACGGAGCCAACGATCGGGGCCAGCAGCGGGACCAGCCAGTAGCCGCCTTCCCACAGGCCAGTGGTGCCGACCAGGGTACCGAACAGGCGAGGGCCGAAGTCACGAGCGGGGTTGATGGCATAACCGGAGGGGCCACCCAGGGACAGGCCAACCGCCAGGACGGTGCCACCGACCAGGAACGGGCCCATATTGTGCATCAGGCCCATGTTCTTGTTGTCGCCACTGCCCAGGATACCCCACAGCAGGACGGCGGTGCCGAAGATTTCGGCGATGATGGCGGTGCCCATGCTGTAAGCGCCGAGCGAGTCGCCGCCCGCGCCGCCCCAGAAGGAAGCGCCAAACACAGAGCCAGGACCAGTGGACCAGACGTTCGGTACGCCGGCAGCCACGAGGCCGTCACGGTAGACCAGGTACACGCCCAGGGCGCCCAGGAAAGCGCCGACGATCTGCGCCAGAATGAACGGGACCACGCTCGCCCACGGGAAGCCGCGCTTGACGGCCAGGGCCACGGTCACAGCCGGGTTCAGGTGCGCGCCAGAGACGCCGCCGGAGACGTAAACGGCCACGATGACCGCGAACGCCCAGCCGATGGTAATCGTGTTCCAGTTGTAGGCCGGAGCAGCCAGGCGGGGGGCCAGGCCGACGTTCGCAACCACACCATCACCCAGCAGAATGAGGATGAAGGTACCGAAAACCTCGCCAATCAGTTGTCCTAACATTGTTCTTCTCCTTTATTGATTGATGCACAAATCTGAGTTGAAAAACGTGATTGCACAAATTTGAAGCTCTGGATTGTGTTGCTTGCGACTGCACCTCCTTCCAGATCCACACACGCCAGGGCGTCTATTCAAACAAAAACCACCAGAATACGGAAATACTCTAGCGGTTTGGAATAGTGCTCAGAAAGCCGGCCTGGGGCCGACGCCCTCTCCGGACGCCCGCCAGCAAGCGAGATATTGCGTTGTGCGGTTGAGTGGTGATTTCCGTGTCATTATAGCCTTTTGCCGAAGGATATATTACACACTTCCACCATTCTACAGGAGTTTTCCCAAACATACTCCCCCTGATTTCGGTTTTGTTTCAAAGCGAAACCTGCCCCTGCGCACTGTTTCGTTTTGAAACAGCCTGGTATATCACAGCGCGTCACGCGCCCCGCTGCGGTAGTCCTTCGGGTAGATCCCGAACTCACGCATCCGCCGCCACAGCGTGGTGCGGCTGATCTGCAGCGAGCGCGCCATCAGGCTGACGTTGCCGCGGCACAGTTGGGCGGTGCGCAGGATGGTCTGGCGTTCGATATCATGCAGCGATTGCACCGGCGAGCTGGGCGCTTCCACCGTCACCGGCGCGTGATGCACCGCATAGCGCACCGAAGCAGGCAGCATGCCCAGCGTGATGGTGGTGCCGCTGCCCAGCTGGGCGGTGGCCCGCCCCAGCACCGCTTCCATCTCGCGCAGGTTGCCCGGCCAGGTATGCACCTTGAACACTTCCACCACCCCGGGCTGCAGCGTGATGCGCGGCATGCCCCACTGGGCCGAGACCCGCTTCAGCATCCGCTCGGCGATCGGCACGATGTCGCGCGGCCGCTCGCGCAGCGCCGGCAGGGTCACCATCAGCGTGCTCAGCCAGTAATACAGGTCGGCCCGGAAAGCGCCCTGCCCGACCATCTTCTCGATATCTTTCTGGGTAGCGGCCATCACGCGCACGTCGATATCTACCGTGCGCAGCCCGCCGATCGGCTGCAGCTTGCCCGATTCGACCACGTTCATCAGCACCGCCTGCAGTTCGAGCGGCAGCGCGTCCACGTCTTGCAGAAACAGCGTACCGCCCTGCGCCAGCTCAAACTTGCTGGGGCGGATCACCGGGCGCCGGCCTTCAACCACTTCCTCGTAGCCGAAAAGCTCGCGCGCCAGCAGATCGGCCGGCACCGACGAGCAGGCCAGCGTGACAAACGGCCCCTCGCGCCGCGGGCTGATGTTGTGGATGGCGTTGGACAACGTGTTTTTACTGGTGCCGGTCTCGCCGCGGATCAGCACGCTGGCGCGGGCCCGCGCTGCCGAGCGGGCGAAGTTGCGCACCTGCTGGATCTGCGGCGAATCGCCGCTGATGTCATCCAGCGACAGCGGCGAACTGCTGCTCAGGCGGGCGCTGTTGGCCGGGCGGGCCGGTTTGTCATCGCGCAGGGTGACGATGATCCACTGCAGATCTTCTTGCTTGAAGACAAAGTCCAGGTTGGCCATGCAGGTGATGCCGCGCTTGCCGTAATTGATCGTGATCTCGACATCGGCCAGCGGTTTATGCTGCTCCACCGCTTCATAGACGAACGGCGGGAACTGGAACAGCGAGGCGATCGAGCGCCCAAGCAGCGATTCGACCGGCACATCCAGGATGCGGCTGGCGGCAGGATTGGCATGCAGCAGGGTGCGCTGGGCGTTCCACACCAGGATACCGTCGGAAATGGTAGCCAGGATGGTGTTCAGTTGGGTGAGCTGGCTGTTTTGCTCGGCCATCAACACATCCGCCTGGCGCTGGCCTTCGATGGCCCGGGCGCTGGCCAGGATCGTGGCCATGTAGTTGACGTGGTAATGTTCCAGCGGCATCAGGATGCCCAACACGCCCAGCAGCCGGCCGGTCAGGTCAAACATCGGAGCGGCGGCGCCGGCCAGGCGGTGCAGCGGGTGAAGGTAATGCTCCGCGCCGATCACTTCGGTGGGCGTGCGCTCGGCCAGGGCCAGGCCGACGGCGTTGGTGCCGAGCAATTCTTCGCTCAGGATCGCCCCCGGGGTGACGCCCCAGGCATCCAACCAGGCCACCACTTCGCCGCTGCCCACCCGGTCCAGCACGCAGCCGGCGCTGTTGGTGAGCAAAATGGCCACGCCGGCCTTCTCCATCAGCTGGTAGACGTCTTCCATAATCGGCCGGGCGACCGAGATCAGGTCAAAACTGGCCACCTGGCTGGAAAGCAGGTGCACCTGGTTCAGACGCACCGGGTTGACCGCCTGCACCGGGTTGACCTTGGCATAGCAGCGCTTCCAGGAGGCCAGCACCATCGGGCTGACCGCATCGCTGGGTTCGCCGCGGTTGACAAAGCGGCTCCAGGCTTCAAACACACGCTGCGGGCCGGAGTCTTCGCCCTTGATCAGCTGCCCGGTGGAGATGGCAAGCGAACGCGTGGGGGAAGCCAGCCGGCGGCGCAGCTGCTCGCGGTGCTGCAGCAGCGCGCCAAACATGGCTTCATACTCCGACTCACTGAGCACCAGGCTCAGCTGGTCGAGCGCCTGTTCGATCGACTGCATCTCGGATAGAAGTTCCGGACGGCTCTGCATGCGCACCCCGGGTTACAGCACAGGCAGCTGATCAGGCGTTGGCCTCGACCAGCGCCGCTACCAGTTCACGGCAGAAATCGGGGATATCGGCCACCACTCGCCCCCAAACCTGGTTGCCATCCCGAAACGCGGCTTCGTCCACCCAAGTCGCCCCGGCGTTGAGCAGGTCATCCTTGATGCCGAGCGAACCGGTGGTGCGGCGGCCCTTGACAATCCCGGCAGAGATCGCCAGCAGCCCACCGTGGCAGATCGTGGCGACCACCTTGCCAGAGTCATTCACCTGGCGCACCAGATCGGTGACGACCGGGTAGCGGCGCAGCTTATCGGGCGCCCACCCACCGGGCAGCAGCAGGGCAAACAGTTCATCGGCTTTCAGTTCGGCGATGGTGATATTCGGGCGGATCTCCAGGCCGTTCTTACCGCGCACGGGTTTAAGATCCAACCCGGCCGCCAGCACTTGCGCGCCTTCTTCTTGCAAGCGCATCAACGGGACATAGAACTCAAGGTCTTCGACACCCTCAGCCAGGAGGATGGCGATCTTTTTCCCCTGTAGACGCATGCTGTGCTCTCCTAATGTGTAATCGGCGCAGTTCCCATAATGCGCGATTCTATTATACCAGCAGGTTTTGGGGCGGCAGGGGAATTTGGGCGAGTATGTTATACTAACGAATTGCCATGAATGGTTTGGGGCGTGTTTTTGTGCTGCTGCTGCTGGTCGGGCTGCTGGCCCGGCTGCCCGTCCGCCCGGCTCTGGCCCAAACGGCCACCCCGCCGCCGGGGCTGGCGCTGGCCGCGCCGCTGCACGGGCAGGCGCTGCAGGGGCGCGTGCCGGTGCAGGTCAGCCTGCCGCCCGGCCTGCCTGGCGGGCAGCCGTTCGTCTCGCTGGAGGTGGCTTTCGCCTATGCTGGGCGGGCCGCTTCACCCGGCGATTGGTTCCTGATCTACGAGGCCAACCTGGGGCAGGAAGCCGGGTTGTTCGAGCAGCCGCTGGCCCAGTGGGACACCGGCACAATCAGCGACGGGCTGTATACGCTGCGAGTGACGCTGCTGTCTGAGGACGGCACGCGCCAGGTGTTGCAAGCGGGCGATTTGCGCGTGCGCAACTACACCCCGGTGGAAACCGCCACGCCCAGCCCGCTGCCGCCCGCCAGCCCTACCCCGCCGCCGGCGCGCCCGGTTACCCGCACCCCGGCTGCCGCCGGTACGCAAGATGCCGGCGCGGACGGCGCTGCGCTGACCCCCAGCCCCACCGCCGCCCCAGTCACCCCGGCGGCGGCCCCACAGCGCAACCCAGCCGAGCTGGAACTGCCGGAGGTGTGGCTAAACGGCGGGCGCGGCGCGCTGGCTGTCTTGGGCCTGTTCGCACTCGGAGCGCTGTATACCCTGGTCCGCCGCCTGGGCGGGAGAGATGCATCCTGATGACCGAATCGATATACCTGATCGCCGGCCTGGGCAACCCGGGCAAAGAATACAAGAACACCCGCCATAATATCGGCTTTATGCTGGCCGACCGGCTGGCCGAGCGCCTGGGGCTGAAGTTTTCGCGCCTGGAGTCAAAGGCGCTGGTGACGCGCGGCGAATACCAGGCGCACAAGGTGATCCTGGCCAAACCGCAGACCTTTATGAACCTGTCGGGCACAGCGGTGGGGGCGCTGCTGCGCTACTACAAGGCGCCGTTGAGCAACCTGCTGGTGGCCTATGACGATGTGGATCTGCCGCCGGGGACGGTGCGCATCCGGCCGGGGGGCAGTTCCGGGGGGCAGAAGGGCATGGCGTCGATCATCGAACGGGTGGGCACGGCCGATTTTCCGCGCCTGCGCCTGGGCATCGGCCGTCCGCCGGGGCGCATGGAGGCGGCGGATTACGTGCTGCAGAGTTTCTCCACCGGCGACCTGGCGGTGATCCAGCCGGCCATCGAGCGCGGCGTCGACGCGGCGCTGCTATTTATCGCCCAGGGATTGGAGGCGGCGATGAACCAATACAACGGAGCGGCGCAGCTTGAGTGAGCTGCAGCCGCTGGTGCAGGCGGTCGGCCAGGCCGGCGCGCCGCTGATCGAGGCGCTGCGCAGCAGCCAACCGCTGCCGGCGCTGGGGCTGCGCCGCTCGGCGCGCTTACCGGTGCTGGCGGCTGTCTACCGGGCGCTGAACCGGCCGGTGCTGCTGGTGACCGATCGCGCCGATCACGCCCTGACCCTGCTGGACGAGCTGGGCCAGTGGCTGCCCGAAGCGCCGCGTCTGCTGTTCCCCGAGCCAACCCCGCTGTTCTACGAGGAAGCCGCCTGGGGCGAGAGCACCCGCCGCGACCGGCTGCTGGCGCTGACGCTGCTGTCCACCTATCACATCATCGGGGCGCGCCCGCCGGAGCGCCCGCCGGTGCTGGTGGCCCCGGCCCGGGCGCTGATGACACGCACCATGCCGCGCCGCGAGTACCTGAAGGCGGCCCGCACGGTCAAGCTGGGGCAGAGCCTGCCGATCGACGACCTGGCCCGGCTTTGCGTGGCGCTGGGCTACCAACCGTCCAACATCGTGATCGCCTCCGGCCAGTTCGCCCGCCGCGGCGGGCTGCTGGACATCTGGCCGCCGGCCGAGGCCCAGCCAACGCGGCTGGAGTTCTTTGGCGACGAGATCGACACGCTGCGGCGCTTTGACCCGGCTACGCAGCGCACGATCAAATTGAGCGACGAGGCCGGCGCCGGGCGGCTGCTGATCACCCCGGCGGCCGAGTTCCTGATGCGGCCCGACGCGCCCCAGCTGCCCGGCGGGCAATCGTATGCCGAGTTCCATATCCCGCTGCTGCACGCCGCCCCCGCCAGCCTGCTGGATTACCTGCCGCGCGAGGCGATCACGCTGCTGGATGACCGCCAGGCGGTCGAGGACGCCATCGGCGAAGTGGAGGCACAGGCGCTTACCACGCGCGCCGACAGCATCAAGGAAGGTACGCTGCCGGCCGAGTTCCCGATCCCTTACCTCTCGCTGGATGAGCTGCGCGATTCGCTCAGCGGGCACTACAACCTGGACCTGGGGCTATCGCTGACCGAGCCGGACCTGCCCGAGGCGCCGCCCGAAGCCGGCGAGGTCGAACCACCGCCGGCCGAAACCCAAGCCCCGCCGCCCGCCGGCGGAGGGATAGAACCACCGCCGGCCGAAACCCAGGCCCCGCCGCCGGCCCTGGTTGAGCGCCACCCGCTGGCCGAGCAATTCGCCCCCGGGCCACGCTTCGCAGGGCGGCTGCGCACCGTGATGGAATACATCGCCGAACGGGCCGCCGCCGGCGACGCGGTTACCGTCATCACCCGCCAGGTGGGCCGGCTGCGCGAGCTGTGGGACGAGACCCGGCCGAAGGCCGGCCTGCCCGGGCCGGATTTCATTGAGGGCAGCCTGGCGGAGGGCTGGTCGTTCACCCCGACCGGCGGGCCGGCGCTGCACCTGCTAACCGACGGCGAGATCTTCGGCTGGCGGCGGCCCGAGCCGCGCCGCCGGCCGCGCCCCAGCGCCGAAGCGCCCGAATCGGGTTACAGCGATCTGCACCCCGGCGATCACGTGGTGCATGTAGATCACGGGATTGGGCGCTTCAGCGGGCTGGTGCAGCGCACCATCGAAGGGGTGGAGCGCGAGTACCTGGCAGTTGAATACGCCGATGACGCCCAGCTGTTCGTCCCGATCCACCAGGCCGACCGGCTGACCCGCTATGTCGGCCCGGACAGCCGCGACCCAAAGCTCAGCCGCCTGGGCAGCTCGGATTGGAAGTCGGTCAAGAACACCGTGCGGGAAGCGGTGCAGGAGGTGGCCGAAGACCTGCTGGAGCTGTATGCGAAGCGCAGCGTAGTGGAAGGCCACGCTTACCCGGCCGACAATGCCTGGCAGCAGGAGTTGGAGGCGAGCTTCCCCTATATCGAGACCGATGACCAGATGCGCGTGATCGGCGAGGTCAAGCGCGACATGCAGGCCAAACGCCCGATGGACCGGCTGATCTGCGGCGATGTGGGCTATGGCAAAACCGAAGTGGCGCTGCGGGCGGCCTTCAAGGCGGTCAACGACGGCAAGCAGGTGGCGGTGCTGGTCCCCACCACCGTGCTGGCGCAGCAGCACTACACCACCTTCAGTCAGCGCCTGGCGCCGTTCCCGGTGACGGTGGAGATGCTCTCGCGCTTCCGTAATCCGCAGCAGCAAAAAGACATCATCAACCGGCTGGGCAAGGGCAAGATCGATATCCTGGTCGGCACGCACCGGCTGCTGTCGAACGACGTGGACTTCAAAGACCTGGGGCTGCTGATCATCGACGAAGAGCAGCGCTTTGGTGTGACGCACAAAGAGGCGCTGAAACAGCTGCGCACCGAGGTGGACGTGCTGACGCTGACCGCCACGCCGATCCCGCGCACGCTGTACATGGCGCTGAGCGGGGTGCGCGACATCTCGACCATCAACACCCCGCCGGAGGAGCGCCTGCCGATCATCACCCATGTCGGGCCCTACTCGCCCAAGCTGGTCAAGCAGGCAATCCAACGCGAGCTGGAGCGCGGCGGGCAGATCTTCTTCGTGCACAACCGGGTGCAGACCATCGGAGCGATGCACACGCACCTGGCCCAGCTGGTGCCGGAGGCGCGCATCGCAGTGGGGCATGGGCAGATGAACGAGGGCGAGCTGGCGCGGGTGATGGAGGCCTTCTCGGAGGGCGAAGTGGATATCCTGTTGTGCACCTCGATCATTGAATCGGGGCTCGACATCCCCAACGCCAACACGCTGATCGTCGACCGGGCCGACACCTTCGGACTGGCACAGTTGTACCAGCTGCGCGGGCGGGTGGGGCGCGGGGCGCAGCGCGCCTACGCCTATTTCTTCCGCCATAAGCAGAAGACCCCTACCCCGGATGGGCGGCTGCGGCTGGAGACGATCGCCGAGAACACGCAGCTGGGGGCCGGGTTCAACATCGCCATGCGCGACCTGGAGATCCGCGGGGCGGGCGATATCCTGGGGGCGCGCCAGCACGGTCACATCGCCGATGTGGGCTTCCACCTCTATACGGCGATGCTGGCCGACGCGGTGCGCAAGCTGCGCGACGGCAAGAACGCCCCGCATATGCCGCTGCCGCTGACGCTCAACCTGCAGCTCAACCCGATCAACGTCGAGCTACCCATCCCCACCGCGATCCCAGCCGGGTACGTGCCGGATAAGACGGTGCGGCTGGGCCTGTACCGGCGCATGGCCGATATGCGCGCGCTGCGCGAGCTGGACGCGCTGGTGGAAGAGTTCCAGGACCGCTTTGGCCCGCCGCCGGAGGCGGTGCAGAACCTGTTCTACCAGCTGAAGGTCAAGCTGCTGGCCGAGCGGGCCGGGCTGGCGTCGATTGTGATCGAGGGCGGGCAGTTGGTGATGCGCTTCCAGGACGGCGGCGTGCCGGCCGACCTGCCCGAGCTTGGCCCGGGGATGCGGGCCGGCAAGTTCGCTCTGTGGATGGACTACGAGACCGGCGAGGGCTGGCGTGAAGATCTGCTGGCGCTGCTCAAGCGCATGCAGCCGGTGGAGGCGCAGTGATCGCCAAGCGCGCCTTTGACCTGCTGTTGGCCGGGCTGGCGCTGGCGCTGCTATCGCCGGTGCTGCTGGTCGTCTCGCTGCTGGTGCTGTGGAAGCACGGCGCGCCGCTGCTTTTTCGCCAGCAGCGCCCGGGACGGCACGGCCGGCCTTTCTATATCTACAAATTCCGCACCATGACCAACGCCCGCGACGCCCTGGGCCGGCTGCTGCCGGATGCGCAGCGCCTGACCGGGCTGGGCCGCGCCCTGCGCGCCGCCAGCCTGGACGAGCTGCCCGAGCTGCTTAACGTGCTGCGCGGCGAGATGAGCATCGTCGGGCCGCGCCCGCTGCTGATGCAGTACCTGGAGCGCTATTCGCCCGAGCAGGCCCGCCGCCACGAGGCGCTGCCGGGCATCACCGGCTGGGCGCAGGTCAACGGGCGCAACGCCATCACCTGGGAGGACAAGTTCCGCCTGGATGTGTGGTACGTCGACCACCGCTCGCTGTGGCTGGACATCAAGATCATCCTGCTCACGCTGGGCAAGGTCATCCGCCGGGAGGGCATAAGCCAGCCCGGGCACGCCACCGCCGAAGAGTTCATGGGCTCTTCGGCGGCGCCCGGGCACGCGGCCGCCGAAGAGTTCATAGGGTCGCCGGCGACGCCCGGGCAGGCGGCCGCGGAGCGAGCGCAGTGAGCCAGTACCTGGGCGAATTCGCCGCGCTGGCCGGGTCGCTGATGTACACCGCCTCGTCCACGCTGTTCTCGCAGGCCAGCCGGCGGGTCGGCTCGATGGCGCTCAACCGGCTGCGGCTGCTGCTGGCAATCGGCTGGCTGCTGCTGGCGCACGCGCTGCTGCGCACGCCGCTGCCGCTGCGCCTGGATAGCGGACGGCTGTTCTGGCTCAGCCTGTCGGGCATCATCGGATTAGTGATCGGCGACCTGTTCCTGTTCCAGTCATATATCTACATCGGCCCGCGCCTGACGATGCTGATGATGGCGCTGGCCCCGGCGATCGCGGCGCTGGCGGCCTGGCTGATCACCGGCGAAACGCTGCAGCCGCTGGAGATCGCCGGGATCGCCCTGACCCTGGCAGGCATCGGCTGGGTGATCTCTGACCGCACCCGGCCGCGCGCCGGGGCCCAGGGCAGCGCCGCGCCCACCAGCAGGCGCGCCTATCTGCTGGGGCTGCTGTGCGGGCTGGGAGCGGCTGCCGGGCAGGCGCTGGGTCTGGTCACCGCCCGGCTGGGGCTGGGCGGCGGCTTCCCGGCCGTCTCCGTCACTCTGTTGTGCAGGGCAGCCGCCGCGGCGGCGCTGTGGAGCATCAGCCTGTTTGGCGGACAGGCGGCCGAGACGGTGCGCACGCTGCGCGCCCAGCCGCGGGCGCTGTGGCTGGCGCTGGGCGGCTCGTTCTTCGGCCCGTTTGCCGGGGTGACGCTCTCGCTGTATGCCATCCAGCACACCGAAGTGGGCGTAGCCAGCACGCTCAACTCGCTATCGCCGATCTTCTTGCTGCCGGTGGGCTATTTCCTGCTCAAAGAACGCTTTGGCTGGCAGTCGGTGGCCGGCACGCTGCTGGCGATGGCCGGCGTAGCCTTACTCTTCTTATAAATTTTATGAAAAACTTCTCTGCAAGCGACCTGTACCGCCGGATGGTCCAGATCCGGCGCTTTGAAGAAACCGTGCTGGAGAACTTCCCCAAGG